>CAIMCU010000171.1 GCA_903839585.1 uncultured Actinomycetes bacterium
ACAAATCCCCATGCCGCATCGGCTTCGGTGATGTCGGCCCTATCCGTTATTTGGATCGCAGGTGGATTAGCAAAAGGTGCAGATTTCGAGCAGTTGATTTCGCGCGCAAAGTCTCGCATTAAGGTAGCCATTCTCATCGGCGAAGACGCAAATCTCATTAAGCGCGAGCTTGAAAAGCAAGCACCTCATATTGAAGTAGTAGAGATCGCTCAACATGATGATTCCCTCATCGCAGGTGAGTCGAACTCGCTCATGGAGAGCGTCGTTGCAGCGGCTGCCAAGAGAGCGGTCTCGGGGGATACGGTCCTGTTAGCTCCAGCATGTGCCTCTATGGATCAGTTCATCTCATACGCCGACCGCGGAAATCGATTCGCGGATGCAGTGAAGAAGGTAGTTGGAAATGGCTAAGAGCACCTTTGCAAAACCAGTCAATACTTTCTATCTTTTAATCGTCACCACGTTATCCCTATCACTTTTCGGACTGATCATGGTCTTTTCAGCATCCTCTATTTACTCGCTAGATACCAAGGGAACATCCTTCGGTATTTTGCTAAGGCAACTCACATTCCTTGTAATCTCAATTCCTGCCGCAATCATTATGGCTCGAATTCCACTCTTTGGCTTAAAGAGGATTGCAAAGGTCGGCCTACTTCTTGCGATTCTTCTTATGCTCATTCTGAGAGTTCCAGGTTTTGGTAAAAGCGTCAATGGAAACACAAACTGGATCTCACTTGGTTTTGTAGATGTCCAACCTAGCGAACTTGCAAAGTTCTTCCTGATTCTCTGGGCCGCTTATATGCTCTCGCGCAAAGAGGAGACAGGTCAGTACAAGACCAACGTATTCCTGCTACTTGCCCCGGGGTATTTGCTCATCATGCTCCTAATAATGATGGGAAATGACCTAGGGACAACGAGCGTTGTTGCTGCGATATTGGCAGGTCTTCTCTTTGCATCCGGTGTCGAGTTACGCATCCTTGGTTCTTTAACTGCAGTTGCTTTTGTAATTCTGGCAGCGCTCATTGCTACAGCTGGTTATCGCCTTCAACGCTTTCTCGTTGTGCTTGATCCATTCTCTGAAAGTGATTACATGAACTACGGTTGGCAGCCCGCACATAGCCTTTTAGGGCTGGCCAGTGGAGGACTTTTTGGTGTTGGGCTCGGAGGATCAAGACAAAAGTGGGGCAACTTAGCTGAGGCTCATACGGACTTTATTTTTTCTGTGATCGGTGAAGAGTTGGGATTGCTCGGCACTTTAGGGGTGCTGCTGCTGCTTGGCGGATTGATCCTTTCAATATTTAAAATCTCACTACGAGCGCAAGACTCTTTCTCTCGTTACGCATGTGCTGGATTTGGATGTTGGATCGCAATTCAGACCATTCTCAATATCGGCTCTGCAACCAGCGTACTTCCGGTAGTCGGCGTGACCCTTCCGCTCATCTCATACGGTGGATCCGCCCTTGTTGCGACCTTTTTGGGTATTGGATTTGTTGTCGGTGTAGCTCTTCGCGACCCAGAGGTATTGCGTGAACTCAAATCGGCCATTGAGAGGCGTAGATTGCACTCACTATGAGGCGTGGTTCTTGATGAAGGTTGTTCTAGCGGGCGGCGGTACCGCCGGACATATTCAGCCAGCCCTCTCGGTTGCGCAGGCGATCATGCAGAACCATCCAGATGCGCAGCTACTCTTTCTCGGAACAAGCGCCGGTCTTGAAAATCGATTAGTGCCAGAGGCAGGCTTCGAGCTCGCGCTCATCACGAAGGTCTCTCTTCCTCGAAAACTTTCCATGGCAGTTGTTAAAGCTCCCTTCCAACTTATCAAATCGATTCGCCAAAGCCGCAAACACCTACAAGGAGCAGATGTTCTCATCGGCTTTGGTGGGTATGTTTGCGCGCCAGCGTACCTAGCTGCAGTGAGTATGGGTTTGCCCTTTGTTATTCATGAGGCTAACGCTAAGCCGGGGGTTGCAAATAGATTGGGCGCTCTCTTTACCAAAAAATTAGCCGTAGCAACCCCTGTCGCTAAAGGCCGTTTTTCATCAGCTTTACTTACAGGCCTACCACTGCGAGATGATGTGCAAAAAGCACTTGTCACTTCGCGAAGTGATTGGGCGGCGGCGCGCAGAAAGGCAAAGCTAAGTTTGGGCTTTGACCCAGACCTTGGATTAATCCTCATCGTTGGTGGGTCGCAGGGTTCTGTGGCACTCAATACAACAGTCACACAGTCACTTGCGAGTTTGGCTGCAAAGAGGATTCAACTTCTTCATTCGCTCGGAAACTCAAATCAACTTCCCGCAACCACCGATTTGTACAAGCCGGTTGCGTATATCAGCGAGATGGCAACGGCATATTTGGCTGCAGATCTAATCATTGCTCGTAGCGGTGCAGTGACATGCTCTGAAGTAAATGCATTAGGCAGATATGCACTCTTTATTCCGCTTCCTATTGGAAATGGAGAGCAAGAGGTTAACGCAGAGTTTCTGGTAGAGCAGGGCCGTGCTGAGATAATTCCTCAATCGCTCTTTACCTCTCAGTGGGTAGGGGCAAATGTTGAGCGACTCCTCGCCTCAAGTGCGAAGGCCTCACCTCAAGGATCTGATGTCGATGCAGATGCAGCGATGAAGATTTCAAACCTCATTGATTTTGCACTCTCAGGTGGATCAAGATGATGAGTAATCAACACGCTTTGACTCTCGAAGGTTGGAAGAGCTTAAAGATTCACTTTATAGGTATCGGTGGAGCCGGCATGAGCGGCTTGGCAAGAATCGCTCTTTCTCGAGGTTATTCAATCTCAGGCTCTGACTCTAAGGATTCAACGGTAGTAACCGCGCTGCGCGCTCTTGGCGCCGATACTTATATTGGCCATAACTCAAATAATCTCGAAGGTGTCGGCGTCGTTGTTTACTCATCAGCGATTTCCAACTCCAACCCTGAAATGCTTCGTGCAGTTGAACTCGACATACCTTTGCTAACTCGTGCTCAGGCCCTAGCGATTTTGATGTCTGACTCAAAGAGTGTTGCTGTCGCAGGCACCCATGGAAAGACGACAACTTCATCGATGCTCACAGTTGCCCTGCAAGCGTGTGGCTTGGATCCATCATTTGCTATTGGCGGGACGTTGACGACATCAGGGTCAAATGCGCATAAAGGTACTGGGGATTTGTTTGTTGCAGAGGCAGACGAGTCCGATGGTTCATTTATTGAGTACAAGCCTTTTGCTGCAATTGTGACCAATATTGAACATGATCACGTTGATTACTTCCATACAGCTCAAGCGGTAACCGAGGCTTTTGCCGAGTTCGCTAAGACTATTTCACCCGATGGAACCTTGGTTTACTGCGCAGATGATGCAGGATCCAAAGCTTTAGGTAGTGCACAAAGCAATGTCGCGGCCATCTCTTATGGTGTCTCTGAAGGAACAGATCTTCGAGTTGATCAAATCTCACTCCTGCCTATGGGGTCAACCTCTAGAGTTCTTTGGAAAGGGCGAGCAATCGGAACCCTTGCACTTCAAGTGCCCGGCCATCACAACATCCTTAACGCAGCTGCGTGCCTTGCGATGGGTCTATCACTTGGAGCGCCAGCAGCTGAGCTTTTGCATGGTCTGCACTCATTCAGGGGAGCGGGTCGACGCTTTGAGTTAAAGGCAACGGTGCATGGCATTCGAGTAATCGATGATTACGGTCACCATCCAACCGAGATCAAAGTGACACTGACCGCTGCAAAGCACCTCGCAGGCGATGGTCGAGTTCTCGTAATCTTTCAACCTCATAGATACTCACGCACGCAAGCCTTCCTGCGAGATTTTGCTACAGCTTTAGATATTGCAGATGATTCAGTTCTACTTGAAATCTACGCAGCCAGTGAAGCAGTAATTGATGGAGTGAGTGCTCAGCTCATCGTTGATCAGATGCACAAGGGACGCTTTATTCCGAACTTCATTGAAGCCTCAGATTGGATGATTGAGAATGCAAAACCAGGGGATGTGATTTTGACTTTGGGTGCAGGAGATGTGAACTCACTCTCACCAATTATTGTCGAAGGATTAACTCGTAGATACGCCGATGAACATAAATAGAAAACAACTTGTTTCCGTAGGCTTTTTAACTCTCTTTGCCGCCG
>CAIMCU010000172.1 GCA_903839585.1 uncultured Actinomycetes bacterium
ACCTATCGGATCTGCCATAGCTTTAGCAAGAACTAATCTCGCGGTTCCATCATTAATTGTAGGAATTAACTTAAAACCAGCGCTTCGTAAAGTGGCAAGAGTTTGTGGAACTGGAACACTTGGGTTTCCTGGTGTGTAAAGATCTTTTATCGTTGCTTTCTTGGATGTACTCGAATAACTCAGTGAGTACCAAAAGGGCATAATCTCATTCATGATTGCTTTGCTATTGAGCGCTGCAGGTAGGTAGTTCTTCAAGCTGTAGTAAGGAAGCCAGGTTGTCAGAATTTTTCGAGGCTCGGCGGCATTT
This sequence comes from uncultured Actinomycetes bacterium, assembly GCA_903839585.1. Lineage (GTDB taxonomy): Bacteria > Actinomycetota > Actinomycetes > Nanopelagicales > Nanopelagicaceae > Planktophila. The sequence continues at coordinate 308 of CAIMCU010000172.1, forward strand.
GCTGTCGGAGCAAGAGATGCCCCAAATAACAATGCAAGGGCAGTGAGGGTAGAGATCAGAGATCGACGGGTGCGATTACTGATCTTTAGATCCGCGGGGCAGACCTTCATAAATCTCTTTGCATACTGGGCAGATTGGATACTTTTCAGGATCACGGGATGGGATCCACTTTTTACCGCAAAGTGCTCGCACCGCTTTACCGGTGACCGCAGATTCAACGATTTTTTCCTTTTTCACGTAGTGAGAGAAGCGGTCATGCCCACCATCATCTTCTTTGAGGTCGGGTCGGGTTAGAAGCTCTGTATCTCTTTCTATACCCATGTACGAAAGGATAGTGCCAGCAGGTAGAATTTGAAGATGAAGGACTTACTTCGCACTCAGGATTTATCGCGTGCAGACGTTGACTTGCTGCTCGATACAGCCGGAGAGTTTTCGGAGAATCCTCTTCGTTCTGCAACAGCGCTAGCGAATAAGAGCGTTGCGATCTATATGACAAAGCCCTCAACTCGTACACGTCTTGCATCTGAAACCGCAGTGGCACACCTTGGCGGCACTCCAATCTTTATCCGTGGAGATGAGCTTCAGCTGGGTCGTGGCGAAACAATTAGCGACACTGCAAGAATCATTAGTGGGTTCTGTGAAGCGCTCATCATTCGGACCTTTGCTCAATCCGATGTTGATGAGCTAGGTGTTAACTCTTCGATTCCAGTTATCAATGCACTCACCGATGATGATCATCCAACTCAGTTACTAGCTGATTGGTTAACCATCCGTGAAAACTTTGGGAAAGATATTTCGGGACGTAAATTCGTCTACCTTGGTGATGGGAACAACATGTCTCACGCTTGGCTGACCATGGGGGCAATCATGGGTGCGCACGTTGTTGCAGCAACTCCATCAGGTGCTTGGGCGCCCGATGCAAAGGTTGTTGAGAAAGCGAAAGAGATTGCCAAAAAGACCGGCGCAACTATTGAAGTAACCAACGATCCTGAAGCCGCATCTAAGGATGCAAGTGTTTTGTATACCGATGTTTGGATGTCTATGGGAGATCCTGAATCTGAACGCGCTGAAAAGATAAAGGCGCTTTCACCCTTCGCCGTTACTGAAAATTTGATGTCTATAACCGCTGCCGACTCAATCTTTATGCACTGCCTACCAGCGCATCGAGGTGAAGAGGTATCCGCCTCCGTCATCGATGGGCCGAAGTCGGTCATCTGGCGTGAGGCTTACCACCGACGCACAACTATTCAGGCGCTGCTCTATCACCTAACAAGGGGCGAGCTCTCAGGCAACTAGCGCCAACTTTGCCCACCCGTTGTACTGTTCAACCATGCTAATCGCCGTACCAAAAGAGATTAAAGATGGAGAAAAGCGCGTAGCGCTAGTCCCAGATGTCATCAGTAAGTTGACGCGTTTAGGTTTAGATGTTGTCATCGAATCTGGCGCTGGAACTCATTCGCAAGGTAGCGATGCTGAGTATGAAAGTGCCGGAGCGAAGGTTGTTGCAGGCGATGTTTTAAAGAGTGCAGACGTCGTTCTCTCAGTTCAACCTCTGACACCGGCTCAGGTGTCAACCTTAAAAAAGGGTGCAGTCACAATCTCTTTCTTATCCCCCACCACCGCCGTTGATTCAATCGAGGCAGCAGCTAAAGCAGGGGTTACAGCGTTTTCTCTGGAGCTTGTTCCGCGAATCTCTCGTGCGCAGTCGATGGATGCACTTACCTCACAAGCTTTGTGCGCGGGTTACCGTGCAGCTCTTGTCGGTGCCGAGCTATCGCCAAGATTCTTCCCAATGCTTATGACAGCAGCTGGAACAGTTACTCCAGCACAAGTACTTGTACTTGGTGCAGGTGTTGCAGGGTTGCAAGCGATTGCTACAGCCCGTCGACTTGGTGCGGTTGTCTCTGCCTACGATGTTCGTCCTGCATCTGCTGATGAGGTTCGCTCGATGGGTGCGGCCTTTATTGAACTTGAACTCGAAGCTCTTGAGGGTGCTGGAGGTTATGCGCGCGAGATGACTGAGGAGCGTGCAGCAAAGCAACGAGATCTTCTAACTCCATACATTGCGAAGTCACACGTCGTAATTACAACTGCGGCGGTACCAGGGCGCACCGCTCCACGATTAATGACACAGGCGATGGTTGATTCGATGCAACAAGGCACCATCATCGTTGATCTGGCAGCTGAAACAGGTGGAAACGTAGAGGGTTCAAAGCCTGGTGAAATAGTTGTAACAAAGAATGGTGTGCGAATTTGGGGCGGAAAAGATGTCCCAAGCCAGCTTCCATTCCACGCATCGAGTCTTTACTCACGCAACGTAGTCAATCTTCTGACACTTATTACGAATCCAGCTAAAGATGGTGAAGCGGCAACATTAAATATCAACTTCGAAGATGAGATTGTTAACGGGTCTGCTGTTACGCACGATGGCGCACAACGTGGGGGTACAAAATAATGGATGCAATGGCGATCGTCTCAATCTTTATTTTATCTGTCTTCGTTGGTTTTGAGGTTGTTTCTAAGGTTTCTTCTACTCTGCATACGCCTCTGATGTCCGGTGCAAACGCAATTCACGGTGTCATCCTTGTTGGAGCAATCATGGTCTGCTCTCACAGCGAGACTAATTTAGAGCTAGGACTTTCTGTTGCAGCAATAATCCTTGCAACAATCAATATGATCGGTGGATTCGTCGTAACAGACCGCATGCTTGAAATGTTTAAGGGCAAGAAGGGGGCTAGCAAATGAGCCAAACTCTCTACGACCTTATTGGTCTAGCCGCCGGTATCTGCTTCATTCTGGCGCTTAAAGGACTTTCCCACCCAAAAACTGCCCGTCGCGGAAACCTTATCGGTGCACTTGGCGCAACGGTTGCAACGGTCGTAGTCTTCCTTAAACCTCCAATTAACAACCTGCCTTGGATTCTTGGTGCTCTCGCTGTTGGTACAGCAATTGGTGTTCCTGCTGCTCGCAAAGTTCAAATGACACAGATGCCACAACTTGTTGCTTTGTTTAACGGTGTCGGTGGTGGCGCAGCAGCTCTTGTGGCAATTGTTGAGTACCTATCCCTTGGAACAGAGGCAACAACCGCTGAAGTAATCTTCACAGTATTTACAGTAGTTGTCGGTTGCGTCTCCTTTAGCGGTTCGATTATTACCTTCTTAAAGCTTCAGGAGTTAATGACTACCCGTCCAGTTGTTTTCCCTGGTGGTCGCTTTGTAATCGCAGCAACACTTGGAGCTGTACTCGCATCATCTGTGTGGGTTGTAATTGAACTCGGCACAACACCGCTATTGGTGCTTGCAGCGCTCTCCTTGATTTTCGGTATCCTCTTTGTTCTTCCAGTTGGTGGCGCAGATGTACCGATCGTTATCTCTCTACTCAACGCCTTTACAGGTTTAACAGTTGCAGCTAGCGGATATGTACTTCAATCAACTCTCTTGATTATCGCTGGAACTCTCGTAGGTGCATCAGGAACAATCCTCACCCGTCTGATGGCTGATGCGATGGGACGCTCACTCTTTGGAACTCTCTTCGGGGCATTTACAGCAAAGCCACAGGAAGCTACCGGTCAGGCCGAGGAGCGACCAGTTCGCTCTGGTTCAGCAGATGACGTTGCGATATTGCTCAACTATGCACGACGTGTAGTTATCGTTCCAGGCTTTGGTTTAGCTGTAGCGCAGGCACAACACACTGTGCGCGAGCTTGCAGACCTCATGATCTCTAAAGGCATCGATGTTGCATACGGAATCCACCCGGTTGCTGGTCGTATGCCAGGACACATGAACGTTCTTCTTGCTGAAGCAAACGTTCCATACGATCAATTAGCTGAGATGGATGAGGTCAATCCAACCTTTGGTCAAACAGATGTTGCCATTGTTATTGGTGCTAACGATGTTGTGAACCCTGCAGCGCAGACAACACCAGGTTGCCCAATCTATGGAATGCCAATTCTTGAGGTTAATCACGCAGCCAATATTATTTTCTTGAAGCGCTCAATGCGCCCTGGCTTTGCAGGAATTGAGAACGAGCTACTTTACGATCCAAAGACAATGCTTCTCTTTGGTGATGCAAAGGCTTCACTTACGAAGGTTGTTAGTGCGCTAAAAGCGCTTTAATTTCCTTCTTGCAACTCTGTTGGCGCATTGTGAACATCCAAAATCTCTTGGGCGGTCGCAGGCTTAACATCTCCGCCTAACTTGTCTGTGCGGTTCAGTGGACGTTTGGCATCCTCTTTATAGATTGCTGGAATCGAACCAAGCAAACCCTTCTGGAAATCTTCAAAAGCCTGCAGAACTTCGCGCTTTGTATTCATCACAAAGGGACCCATCCAAGCAACCGGCTCCTTAATTGGCTGTCCACCAAGGATGAAGAGCTCGAGGTTTGGTGAACGCGACTCCTGTTGATTAGCAGCACGCATAACAATTGAGTCACCATCACCGAAAACAGTGAGCTGACCCATCTGAACGGGACGCTGTTCATCTCCAGCAAAACCAAAGCCTGACATTGTGTACACAAGTGCGTTGTAATCCTTACGCCATGGAAGTCGAATCTCTGCACCTGGAGCAACCGTTGCATGGATTAAAGTAATTGGAGTCTGTGTTGTTCCTGGACCAACATGGCCATCTAGTTCACCTGCGATAATGCGAATGAGCGATCCACCATCGGTGCTCGTTAGAAGAGAAACATCATTTGCGCGAACATCTTGGTATGCAGGTGGTGCCCACTTCTTTGCTGCTGGAAGGTTTACCCAGAGTTGGAATCCGTGGAATAAGCCACCGCTCATCACTAAGTGCTCGGGCGGAGTTTCAATATGAAGAATTCCACCACCAGCGGTCATCCACTGAGTGTCACCGTTGGTAATTGTTCCTCCACCACCGTTGCTGTCTTTGTGGTCAAAGATTCCATCAATAATGTATGTAACAGTTTCAAAACCGCGATGTGGGTGCCATGGAGTTCCCTTTGGCTCACCTGGTGCGTATTCAACTTCACCCATTTGATCCAAGTGA
>CAIMCU010000173.1 GCA_903839585.1 uncultured Actinomycetes bacterium
ATGCTGGTGTTTGGGGCGGCTTGTCAGAGGATGAACGTCGAGCCCTTAAACGTCGAGCCGCTCGTAACCGTGCTCGCTTGATGGAGCAGAACAGTCAGAGCTTTTCCTAAAGAGGAAATGTAAGTTTTGCCTGAGTTCCTTGTTCGCTTTGGAAAATTGTAATCTCTCCACGAAGTTCATTCTCGGTTAATGTACGGACAATCTGTAACCCTAGATTTGAAGACTCAGCTAGTGAAAAGCCTTGAGGTAAACCAACTCCATTATCGATAATGGAGATTGAGGCATCGGCTCCGTCGCGGTGCAGCTCTATCTGCAAGAGGGTCCCGCTTTCAGCAAGTCCATGCTCTAGTGCGTTGTGAATGAGCTCTGTCACGACAAGGGCTAGCGGCGTAGCAATACGGGACTCAAGTAACCCTAACTCGCCGCTTCTCTTTATCTCAATCTCTGATGCGCGAGTGCTTAACTCAAAGGTGTGGGTTACAAGACGATCCAAGACATCATCAAAGGCAACGCTACCTTGGGTGCTGCTAGAGAGAGTCTCGTGAACTAATGCGATTGAGGAGATACGTCTGACCGCTTCATTAAGTGCGGCGCTGGCAGCGGGATCATCGATTCTGCGGGACTGAAGACGAAGTAGAGCAGAAACGGTCTGTAAGTTGTTCTTTACTCTGTGGTGAATTTCTCGAATCGTTGCATCCTTAGTCACGAGCTCACGTTCACGACGCCTTAACTCCGTAACGTTTTGTAGCAATACAATGGCACCAATTCGATCGGTGCCAGCCAAAAGGGGTAGTACGAGGAACTCGATGGTTCCGCCAGCGTTTTCTATTTCAACACGGCGTAGAGATTTACCACTCAAACCAAGCTCTAAGCCTTCCTCTTGAGCTTCAAAACTCTTTGTTGCAACCTTTGTTGCAACCTCACTTAACTTGAAACTGTCGAGCTCATTTGGCCAACCCATTCGACTAAAGGCAGAGCGCGCGTTAGGGCTTGCGTAAGAAACTACTCCATTTACATCCAAGCGAATCAAACCATCTCCCACGCGTACCGCTGGATCGAAAAGCGAGTTTGAATCTGCGTACGGAAAAGTTCCCTCTGCAACCATTCGATAAAGGTTATGGGCAATCTCTCGGTAATTTAACTCAAGACGACTTGGCTGACGCATTAAAACAGCATCGCGATGTCGAGAGATCACGGCAATTACTTGACCTTCAAAGTGAACAGGGATCGTCTCCTCTTTGATGAGCTGCTCGCCAATCTGTTCTGGCTCTGCATCGCGAATGATCTCTGCATTTGAGAGCGCTTCATCGATACGTGGTCGCTGCCCCCAAGTGATCTCATCTCCAATCAAATCGTGAGCAAAGACTGTTGCAGATGTTGTCGGGCGGATATGCGCTACAGCGACATAGCCTGTCGGCCAGCTCTTAAAATCCTTACGAAGTGGAACCCAAAGGACCAGATCTGCAAAGGATAGATCTGAAAGAAGCTGCCAATCGGCAACGAGCTCACGCAGGCGATGTATCTGTTCTGACGATAGCGGGCTGCGGCCCTCGATGTAATCCTCAATATTTGGCATTACTTATGCTCGCCACTTTTGGAGATTTTCCGAAATTTCCTGGGTTGCAAACCAAGTCAACTCTTCTCCCCCATCGGTTACTTGGAAGAGACACTCAACATGCTCCCACTGTGCCTTATCTTTTAAGGAGATAAGAAGTTCATCTTCTGAGGCTATGCAACTCTCTGGAACCTCGAGCGCGAGTACGAAGGCGAACTCTCCTTCTTGAATCTCGACCGCTTCTTCTGCAGCCAAAAGAGAGAGAGCGAACTCGACCTCTTCCTCATCGAGATCACTATTTGCAGTTAAGAACTTAATCGTCGGTGCATAAAGTTCTAGCGCATCGAGGGTGCCCTCATTCATGAAGGACTCAACCTCAGAGAGGGTTACTGGCAAATATCCGCGCATGGAGCAAAGGGTATAAGAGATTAAGTGATTCTCTCTCGCGCTATCAAATGAAGCGCTTTTCGCAGTGAACTGCGTGGACTGGCCTCAATAGGGTTCTCTGTTCTCGTTTTGCGACCTCTAGAGCCTTAACATCGCGCGGAAGCCAGAAACTGCTATGAGCCTTTAGGGGTGCAAGCGTTGCATGGAACGCTGCCTCCTCAGCTGCACCTCGTTTGCCATCAGATTTTTGATTGAGCGCGAAGGAGAGTCTGGATCTCAGGGAAATCTTTGCCAGCGTCGGTACAAAGCTACGTAATCGCGTTGCAGACAAAATATCTGGGGTCGAGACAAAGGTGGTTTCATCTGCATGATTGCTGGCCCA
>CAIMCU010000174.1 GCA_903839585.1 uncultured Actinomycetes bacterium
AAGCGTTCCAGCGGCCGAATAATGTCTGTACGTCGCACAGTTCTACCCAGCGGTCTGCGTATCGTTACCGAAGAGGTTCCTTCGGTACGCAGCGCTGCGGTCGGAATCTGGGTAAATGTTGGTTCACGTGATGAAACCCCGGCAGTTGCTGGGGCTTCTCACTTTCTAGAGCACTTACTCTTTAAAGGAACCAAGCGACGCAACGCTTTAGAGATCTCATCAACTATCGAATCTGTCGGTGGAGAGATGAACGCCTTTACAAGCAAGGAGTACACCTGTTTTTACGCTCGCGTCATCGATACCGATTTACCTATGGCCATCGATGTCATCAGCGATCTCATTACTTCATCAATCGTTTCGGCTCTCGATGTAGATGCTGAACGCAAGGTAGTACTTGAAGAGATTGCTATGCGAGATGATGATCCAAGTGACCTAGTCCATGACCTATACGCTGAGACTTACTACGGCGATACACAGTTAGGGCGACCAATTCTTGGAACAATCGACTCAATTAAGGGTATGAGTCGAAACTCGGTCTTTAACTATTACAAGAAAAGGTATCTGCCACAGGATTTAGTTGTAGCTGTTGCAGGAAATATCAACCATAAAAAGGTCGTTCGAATGGTTGAGGAAGCGCTCTCACTCGACGGATTCCTTGATGTGAAAGGTGCGCCACAACTTCGATCCAATACATCTGTGAAGGTCCGCGGTCAGCAAAGCGTCGGACTTCTCTCACGCAAAACTGAACAGGCGCATATGTTTTATGGCATGGAGGGTGTAACTCGCTCCGATGAACGACGTTTCTCAATGGGCGTGCTTGCATCTGCTTTAGGCGGAGGAATGTCATCACGACTCTTTCAAGAGATCCGCGAGAAGCGCGGACTTGCTTACTCTGTCTATGCATACGCACAGCAGTTTGCAGGCTCTGGACAGATAGGTTTCTATGCTGGTTGCAATCCAGCCAAGGCGATCGAGGTTGTCGAAATTATTCAAGAGGTTTTAAGTGATGTTGCAACACATGGCATGAGCCATGAAGAGGTCGAGAGAGCTAAAGGCGCAGTCCGTGGGTCACTCGTTCTAAGCCAAGAGGACTCAGCCTCACGGATGAGTCGAATCGGCAAGAATGAGATTGTTTATGGCCAGGTTATGAGCTTTGACGATATCTTGAAGGAAATTGCACGCGTAAGTGTTGAAGATGTCCGTGTTATTGCCAGCGAGTTTCTTACTAAAACGCCTACCCTTGCACTTGTAGGTCCATTCAAGAATGAGGCCAAGTTTGAAAAGGTTTTAGCTAAGGGAGGTGCCAAGTGATCAACGTTGCAGTTCTCGGTGCACGCGGACGCATGGGAGCAGAGGTCGTCAAAGCTATTTCCGGGGCTAAAGATCTAAACCTTGTTGCAGAGCTAGATCTCGGTGACTCTCTAGATCAGTTGATTTCAAGTAAAGCAGAGGTAGTTGTTGATTTCACTACACCTGATTCAGTGATGGCAAACCTTGAGTTTCTTATCTCTCACGGCGTTCATGCGGTAGTTGGTACAACAGGTTTTGACGCTGCTCGTATTAAAAAGGTAGAAGCGCTGCTATCTGCCAACTCAACAGTTGGAGTACTGATCGCCCCAAACTTTGCAATCGGGGCTGTGCTGATGATGGAGTTCGCAGAAAAGGCTGCAAAGTACTTTGAGTCGGCAGAGATCATTGAGCTTCACCACCCAGACAAGGTGGATGCACCAAGTGGAACCGCTGCCCGTACAGCAGAGTTGATGACCGCAGCGCGCAAGGGCGCGGGATTGTCATCTATGCCAGATGCAACGAATACCTCACTCGATGGCGCACGTGGTGCAACGGTCGGTGAGGTTCCAGTTCACTCTATTCGTCTCCGTGGATTGATAGCGCATCAAGAGGTTTTACTTGGTGGACCAGGTGAAACTCTTTCCATTCGACATGATTCACTCGATCGTGCAGGATTTATGCCTGGGGTTCTCCTTGGAGTTCGACAGGTTATTTCACATAAGGGGCTTACATTTGGCCTTGAACACTTTATGTAGAGGGAGAAGAAGATGAGTAAAGATCAAATCACTATGTATGGCGCTGACTGGTGCGGTGACTGCCGTCGCTCAAAGAGACTCCTCGAAGAGCTAGAGGTTGAGTACACGCTTATCGATGTAGATGCTGACTTATCTGCTGCAGATAAGGTGATTGAGATAAATGGGGGAGCAAAGTCCATCCCGGTTATTGTCTTTAGTGATGGAACCCACCTCACCGAGCCTTCAGATAATGACTTGAAGGCTAAGCTTCAATCACTTTCCATTATCTAACCTAAGTGGAAGATCGCTGCAGAGGTTGCAGCAGCACCAATTACAACGATAGGAAATGGTGCCTTTAATAGCAGTGCGATAACAGCTACGCCTAACCCCGCCATGCGCTGGTCAATGATTATTGAGGCTTTGCCTGTAAAGCTTTGCACAGCAACTAAGGCACTCAAAAGCGCAATCGGTATGAGGGAATTGATACGCAATGCAGTTGGATTTGTTAGGTACTTTTCAGGAACCAAGTAACCTGCAAATCGAATGATGAAGACGAGAGCGCTCGTTATAAGCAGTGAAACCCAGAAGATACTCATCGCCGACCTCGCAATCCAAAAAGTACGGCCAGTACCGCTGTTGAAATAATCGGTACTCCAGCTGCTACAAAGGGGGTAAGCAAGAGCGCAAGGAGTGCAGCACAAACCGCTAAAGTGCGATCGCGGTTGTTTTGCATGCGAGGCCAGAGCAATCCGAGAAAGGCTGCCGGTACAGCAGCATCTAATCCCCAAGCAGCAGGGTTACCCATGGCTTGCGCACTTAATGCACCCACGAGAGTAAAGAGGTTCCAAAAGAGATAGACGCCGACGCCGGTTAACCAAAAACCTTGTCGCATCTCGCGCTGACCTAGACGTTCCTGCGAGAGTGCCACACCTGTTGATTCATCGATTGTTACCTGCGCAGCAAGGATTTTCTTAACCCCCTTTGCTTTGATGACAGGGGCCAATCGCAATCCATACAACATATTTCGGATACCTAAGAGTGAAGCTGTTGTCACCGCACTAACAACCGATCCGCCTGCCCCGATAACTCCGACCAGTGCAAACTGTGATGCGCCGGAAAAGGTTAGGAGTGAGATAAGACAGCTTTGCAAAACGCTAAAACCCGCAGCCACACTTGCAGCGCCAAAGGCCAACCCATAGGCGCCAACGGTTAGGGAGACGCTCAAAGATTGGGTAGCGGTGGCGCGGTTCACTCTAGACACGGGGACATTGTGCCGTAGATATCCAAAGCCGCCACGCTCGGGCTAGATAAGGTGAGACCATGTCTGAACAAGTGATCTTCCGCGATGATGTAACCGTAGAGCTCGTAAAATCTAGTGCAAGCGATGCCGATGTCATCTGGGCTGCGAGGGTTTCTACAGCTGGCGAACAGTCAATGGATGAAATCGGCGAGGACCCTGCACGTTCAGCTGGATTGATTAACTACTTGGCTAGAGAGCGTCATGGCTCTCCTTTTGAGCACACATCTATGACCTTCTTTGTGTCAGCACCAATCTTTGTCTTCCGTGAGTTCATGCGTCATCGCATCGCTTCTTACAATGAAGAAAGTGGACGCTACCGCGAACTCAAGCCGGTTTTTTACGTACCTGCAAAAGAGCGCAACCTTATTCAGGTTGGCAAGACGGGCGCATATACATTTGAACCCGGCACAAAGGAGCAGTACGAGCTAACTGTTAAAGCCATGAAAGATGCTTATGTAGTTGCATATGATAATTATCAGAAGATGCTTGAAGCGGGAATTGCCCGTGAAGTAGCTCGCGCAGTTCTACCAGTAGCAACATACTCATCTATGTATGTGACTATGAATGCGCGTGCACTTATGAACTTTTTATCACTGCGCACCTCGCGTGAAGGCTCCCATTTCCCAAGCTACCCACAGCGTGAAATTGAGATGGTTGCAGAGAAAATGGAAGCGGAATTCGCAAAATTGATGCCGCTTACATACGGGGCGTTCGAGAAATCTGGACGAATCGCACCGTAAAACCGGTAAGGTTACGGGTATGAAAATCGAGGCTCCATTTGGACGCATGCTCACCGCCATGGTGACGCCGTTCAAAGATAATGGAGAGATCGACTGGGCTGGGATTGAGACTCTTGCCGATCACCTAGTTAAAACCGGCCATGATGGAATCGCTGTCAATGGAACCACTGGTGAGGCCCCAACAACTAAATCATCTGAGAAGATTGAGATTATTAAGGTTGTTAAGAAGGTAGTTGGGTCAAAGATAAAGATTCTTTCAGGTGCTGGCGATAATGAAACCGATTACTCAGTTAATCAGGCAAAGCGGGTGGCGGAAGCGGGCGCAGATGGTCTGCTCGTTGTCACTCCGTATTACAACAAACCACCACAAGCCGGAATCGAAGCGCACTTTAGAGCGGTGGCCGATGCAACCGATCTTCCGATGATGCTCTACGACATTCCAGGACGAACCGGCGTTGAGATTGAATCAGACACCATTGTTCGCCTCTTTGATCATCCCAGAATCGTTGCTCTCAAAGATGCAAAAGGAAACGTTGCTGCGACCTCTTGGGTAATTAAGCGCTGTGGCATCCCCGTTTACTCAGGTGATGACATTCTCAACCTGCCGCTACTTTCAGTCGGAGCCGTTGGCTTTGTCTCAGTTTGTGGTCACACAGTAGGAAGCGATCTTAAAGCGATGCTTAACGCTTGGTTTGCTGGGGACTCCCAAAAAGCTCTTGAGATTCATCAAAAACTACTTCCAGTATTCACCGGAACCTTCCGCACACAAGGTGCAATTTTGACTAAGGCGGCCCTCAATATGATGGGCTTACCTGGCGGAACAACAAGGTTGCCATTAGTTGATGCAACACCAGCACAGATCAAGCAGTTGCGCGAAGATCTCATTGCTGGTGGCGTTCCAATTAAGTAATGAACCATCCTCATCCTGGCTTAGGTACACCAAGCAAACTTGCAAAAAACGCTCTGCGAATCGTCGCACTAGGCGGCTTAGCCGAAATCGGTCGCAATATGACCGTCTTTGAGTTAAACGGCAAGCTTCTTATCGTTGACTGTGGCGTTCTATTTCCTGAAGAGAATCAACCAGGCATCGATTTAATCCTCCCTGATTTTTCATACATTCGAGATCGTTTAGATGATGTTGTTGGTTTGGTTTTAACGCACGGACATGAGGATCACATCGGTGCAACCCCTTACCTATTGCGCGAACGTGGTGATATTGCACTGTACGGATCTGCATTAACCCTTGCATTAGTAAGTGCCAAGCTCAAGGAGCATCGAATCTCACCTCTGACACGTGAAGTTAAAGAGGGCATGCGCGAAGATATCGGACCATTTGAAGTTGAGTTTGTTGCTGTTAACCACTCGATTCCAGATGCTCTTGCCGTAGCTATCCATACCCCGGCCGGAACTGTTTTACACACCGGTGACTTTAAGATGGATCAACTACCACTTGATGGACGAATTACAGATCTTCGTACCTTTGCCCGTCTCGGCGATGAAGGCGTAGATATCTTTCTGGTTGATTCAACCAACGCCGATGTGCCAGGTTTTACGCCTTCAGAGCGCGAGATCATGCCTGCGCTCAATCGTGTTATTTCATCGACTAAGCGCCGCGTTATCGTGGCTTCCTTTTCATCACATGTACACCGCGTCCAACAGGTAATCGATACGGCTGCGCTAAACAATCGCAAGGTCTGCTTTATAGGCAGATCGATGGTTCGAAATATGAAGATCGCCGCAGATATGGGGTATCTCGAAGTTCCAGCGGGGAT
>CAIMCU010000175.1 GCA_903839585.1 uncultured Actinomycetes bacterium
ATCAATATCCTCAAGATCGGTCTTCATATGGCCTTGATCTGCAAAGAGTGAGGTAACGTCGCGGATCTCATCAAAGGCTTCTTGTTCAGTTGAGGCGATAACGTGGGCAACGCCGCTGTTCTTGCTGTGAGCCTCAGGCCCTCCAAGCATCGCCATATCAACATCTTCACCGGTTACGCTCTTCACAACATCAGGGCCTGTAACAAAGATGCGACCTTCTGGTGCAAGCACAACGATGTCTGTGAGTGCAGGGCCGTAAGCACCACCACCTGCGGTTGGTCCAAGCACAAGAGAGAGTTGTGGGATTCGACCGCTTGCAAGGATCATCGCTTGAAAGACCTCACCGAATGCATCAAGGGAGAGAACGCCATCACTTAATCGTGCACCACCTGAGTGCCAGATACCGATGATTGGAAGTTGTTGTGACATCGCCTCTTTATATGCGGCAACGATTACCTTTGCCCCGGCAACACCGAGTGCACCACTCTTGATCGTTGCATCGGATGCGAAGACGATTACCTTATTTCCTTTGATTGAACCTGTTGCAGCAATCATTCCGCTTTCATCGCGTGGAGTAATAAGTTGCGTGGTGTTTGGATCAAGCAGACGTGCAATGCGAAGCTGCGGATCGCGAGGGTCGACCTCTTGGGTACTCATCGCTAAAGTGTCGCAAAGGCCAATACGACGTTGTGACCACCAAAACCAAATGAGTCGTTGAGCGCTGCTATCTGTCCATCAGGAAGTTTGCGAGGTTGATCGCGCACAACATCGATAGTTACAGCTGGATCTAAGTTTTCAATGTTTATAGTTGGGGGAGCGATGCGCTCCTGCAGAGCTTTAACGATAAAGACAGACTCAATCGCACCAGCGCCACCGAGCAGGTGTCCTGTCATCGACTTCGTTGCCGAGACCGCCACATGATCTGCATCCTTGCCGAGTGCTAAACGAAGTGCATTTGCCTCCGCAACATCCCCTGCAGGTGTTGAGGTTGCGTGTGCATTTAAGTGCACGATGTCCTTTGTTGAAAGGTTTGCATTAGCAAGTGCGAACTTAATTGCGCGCTGTACACCGGAGCCATCAGGGTCTGGAGCTGCGATGTGATACCCATCGGATGAAAGTCCTTGTCCAACTAACTCGCAGTAGATCTTTGCACCGCGGGCCTTAGCGTGCTCGTACTCTTCAAGAACAAGAACTCCGCCGCCTTCGCCCAGTACAAAGCCATCGCGATCTGCATCGTATGGCCTAGATGCACGCTCTGGTGCATCGTTGCGGGTTGAAAGCGCTTTCATCGCAGCAAAGCCAGCCATAGGTAGTTGATGAATGGCAGCCTCAACACCGCCGCTGACAATAATGTCTGCGCGGTTGGTGCGAATCATTTCAAGTGCGTAACCAACGGCTTCGGCACCTGATGCGCATGCGCTAACTGGTGTGTGAACACCGGCGCGAGCTTGTAGCTCAAGTCCAACGTTTGCAGCCGGACCGTTTGGCATCAACATCGGCACAGTGTGAGGGCTTACACCTCGTGCACCCTTTTCCTTCAAATTATCAAACTGATCAAGCAGAGTTATGACGCCGCCAATACCTGATGCGATGACAACACCGAGGCGCTCTTTATCAACCTCAGGTGAGCCGGCATCCTTCCAAGCTTCACGGGATGCAACGAGTGCAAACTGTTCTGAACGATCAAGGCGGCGCATCTCAACGCGCTCCATCTGATCAGCTGGCTCCATCGCAACGCGTGCAGCAAAGTGCACAGGAAGCAGTTCGCGCCAATCTTCAGTAAGAAGTCGAACACCTGATTTTCCGGCAAGAAGGGCGGCCCAGGTTGAAGCAACATCTCCACCGAGTGGTGTTGTTGCTCCAAGACCTGTGACGACTACACGACGTTGTGACATGAGAACCTAAATTTTTCTAATACTACTTAGCTGCGTTTACGATGAAATCGACAGCGTCACCAACTGTTACAAGATCAGTTACCTTCTCATCAGGAATCTTCACGCCAAAGCGCTCTTCAGCAGCAACAACAACCTCAACCATGCTGAGTGAATCTACTTCAAGATCCTCAGTGAAGTTCTTACCAAGTTCGATTGATGCTGCAGGAATACCGGCAACCTCTTCTACGATCTCTTTTAATCCTGCAAGTACATCAGCTTGTGAGAGCGACATTGTTTGTTTCCTTTTCTTGTTATCTAACGTGTTGGTCGAACAGTTGGTAATTCTCTCCCACGAGAGCACTTACTTACGAGTAAGAGTCCCGCTTGCGCCTAAAAATTTAGGGTTTAGGCGGAAGTTGAACGACCTGGCCCGCATAAACGAGACCTGCGCCATATCCGATCAACAGCGCTAACTTTCCGTGAAGCTCTGGGTGCGCTATCAGCAACGCATCCATTGCAAGCGGAATTGAGGCAGCTGATG
>CAIMCU010000176.1 GCA_903839585.1 uncultured Actinomycetes bacterium
CAAAGGCGTGTAAAGGTTGACCTAACTCGAGCATTACATAGTTAGTAACATCGACAACTAAGGAGATCGAGCGCATCCCCATCTTCTCAATTCGACGACGCATCCACAATGGGGTACACGCTTGAGAGTCAAAGCCATTCAAAGTCCGAAGATAGAAGACACTTGCTGTGGATTTATCTGCAATCTTTGGAACGACACCTTTGCCCGAGTCAGCGAAGTTAAGTGTTCGAAGCGCATCAACAGGATCCTTGAAGTTGAGTCCGAGCGCGCCTGCAATCTCTCTTGAGATACCTCTTATGCTGAGCGCGTACCCACGATCTGGGTTGATAGAGATATCAAAGACAACGTCAGCGATCTCTAGACCAACAACCGCATCGGCTCCAATTTCAACGCTTCCTTCGGTAAAAACCAGGATGCCTGAGTGATCCTCACCCATGCCGAGCTCCTTGGCAGAACAGATCATTCCGTTAGAAGTTTTTCCATATGTTTCACGTGCAGCTATTTTGAATTCTCCAGGAAGAACAGCGCCGGGAAGTGCTGCGACCACAATGTCGCCAACTCTAAAATTAGTCGCTCCGCAGATAACAAAGCGAACCTCTTTTTCACCGCAATCTAAGCCAACGTAGCGAATAGGCTTCTTAAACTCTGTTACCTCTTCGATGCTTAGAACTTTGGCGAACTTGAGCGGTCCCGTGAGATCTTTGCCAGCGTAACCAACCTCTTCAACCTCAAAGCCAACGCGAATGAGGGCGTCGGAGATTTGTTCAGGAGATATGGATTGCGGAATCTCTACGAACTCTCTTATCCATGAAAGGGGAGCAAGCATTAGAGGCCAACTCCAAACTGACGTGTGAAGCGAAGATCGCCTTCAACAATGTCATGCATATCGGTTATCCCGTGACGCACCATAAGTGTGCGTTCGAGTCCCATACCAAAGGCAAATCCTGAGTAAACATCGGTGTCGATGCCGCAGGTAGCCAGTACCTTTGGGTTAACCATTCCGCAGCCACCCCACTCAATCCATCGATTATTGAAGAAGATATCTACTTCAGCACTTGGCTCGGTGAATGGAAAAAATGATGGGCGAAGTCTGGTTGTAACCTCCGGACCAAACATGTGGCGGGCGAAGTTGTCGAGGGTTCCTTTCAGATGAGCCATCGTGATGCCCTTATCGATTACCAAACCTTCAACCTGGTGAAAGACCGGGCTATGGGTTGCATCTAACTCATCGGCTCGAAAGGTTCGGCCTGGGCACACCACGTAGATTGGTGGCTCCTGGGTAAGCATCGTACGTATCTGCACCGGTGAGGTATGGGTACGAAGAACCATCCCCGACTCAACCGGTTCAACAAAGAATGTGTCCTGCATTGTTCGAGCAGGGTGATCAGCTGGAATGTTGAGAGCATCGAAGTTAAGCCAACCGGACTCAAGCTCTGGACCTTCTTCAACCGCAAAGCCCTGTTCAATAAAGAAGTCAGAGACCTCGTTCTTAATTATTGAGATGGGGTGCAATCCTCCTCGGTGGCTGCGCTTAAGTGGCAAGGTGATATCCACTACCTCTTCCAAAAGAACCTTTTTATCTCTTTCAATCTCAAGCTCTTTTGTACGAAGATCTAATGAAGTGGTGATAGCCGCCTTAGCTTCACCCACAATCTTTCCAGTCGCAGCTTTTTCCTCTGGTGAAAGTGAGCCAAGTGATCGACTTGCTAATGCGATTGGTGATTTATCCCCCAAGTGCGCCAATCGAGCAGTTTTCAAAGACTCCAAATCAGGTGCTGCAAGAAATGCGCCCTGTGCGGCGCTCACCCAAGAAGCGAGCTCAGCTGGATTCATGGGCGTGAGTCTAACGGTTAGCTATTACGGAGTGCGGGAGGTTTGGCGGCTTAAGAAAGGGTGAACATCACTATCGAGGCTGCTGCCGAGAGGTTAAGACTCTCAGCGCTACCCTTCATAGGAATACAGACCTGCACTACATCGCTATCTAAGAGAGCATCTATCCCTCGGGCCTCATTGCCAAAGATTGCGATGTAATCACTGTCTTTATCTAAATCTGTAAGTGAGATCGAACCTGCCGCTGATAGAGCAATCTTCTTCGCCGTAGGAAACGCCTCGGATGCATCCTGAAGCGATACCCCTGTAAAGAGAGGGACGTGCCATAACGAGCCAGCCGTTGCTCGCACAACCTTTGGAGAGTACATATCTACGCTGCCCGGTGATGCCATGACAGCATCAACCCCCATTGCATCAGCGCTGCGCAGAATGGTTCCCGCATTGCCTGGATCTTGGATCTCGTGAAGATAGATCAGACGTGAAGGTTTAGATAACTTGATTTCTCCAAGCTTTGCATCTGTGATGCTGCAAATACTTAGAACCCCTTGAGGTGAAATAGTTGAGGACATCGCTGACATCACAGGTTCGCTGACCTCAACAACATCGATGGATGAGAGATCTAATGCAGCCTCACTGATACGTGATCTTCCACTTTCAGTGAGGTAAAGAACCTCAACCTTGGGACCGAAAGAGGATGTGAGCGCCTCTCGCGCACACTGCAAACCCTCTGCAATGAACTGGCCGTGCTGTGCGCGTTCCTTGTTGCCTCGAGATGAAATAAGAGCCTTCACCCGCGCAACATGTGGCGAGTGAAGGCTCTCAATCATTAGAAACTACTTACGCAGAAACAAGGCTCTTGCGAGCTACTTCTACAAGTGACTTAAATGTTGCTGGGTCATTTGTAGCGATATCTGAAAGAACGCGGCGATCAACTTCTACGCCAGCTGCCTTTAGACCTTGAATCAGACGGTTGTATGTAAGTCCGTTTTCACGTGATGCAGCGTTAATGCGCTGAATCCAGAGCTGACGGAAATCACCCTTCTTGTCCTTGCGGTCGTTGAAGGCGTAAACCATTGAGTGCGTAACCTGCTCCTTCGCCTTTGTGAAAAGACGTGAACGTTGTCCGCGGTAACCGCTGGCACGCTCGAGAGTTGTACGACGTTTCTTTGCTGCGTGGACACCACGTTTTACTCTTGCCATTTATCGCACGCTCCTTACTTCAACCCAAGCATGCGCTTGGCTGTCATTGTTACGGTTGGCTTAGCTGACTGTTCTGTACTCAAACGACGAGTAACACGTGAAGACTTACGCTCCAAAAGGTGGCGCTTACCCGCACGCTCGTGCATGATCTTTCCGGAACCTGTAACGCGGAAGGTCTTCTTCGCGCCACTATGGGTTTTCATCTTTGGCATTTGATCTCCTCTTACTCGTTCGTCTTAAACTTCATCTGAAGTACTTACTCCAGTAGCGGCTTGTGCCGCCTTCTCTTTTGCAGCTCGAGCTGCTTTCTGCTCTGCGACCGCCTCAGTCTTCTTCTTCGTAGGTCCGAGCACCATCGTCATATTTCGTCCCTCTTGCTTAGGGGCGAACTCAACGAAAGCAATCTCTTTTACATCTTCTGCAAGACGCTGCAAGAGTTTGAAACCGAGCTCTGGACGTGTTTGCTCACGTCCGCGGAACTTCATCGTGATCTTTACCTTGTCTCCACCTTTGAGGAACTTCTCGATCGCCGAACGCTTAGTTTCGTAATCGTGATTTTCAATCTTTGGTGTTAAACGCACCTCCTTCACCACAATGTGGGTCTGGTTCTGACGGGCTTCACGCGCCTTCTGCGCAACTTCGTACTTGTACTTTCCGAAGTCCATGATTTTGCAGACGGGCGGGGTGGCATCTGGTGCAATCTCGACGAGGTCGAGACCAACTTCATCAGCCATCTTTAGCGCCGTATCGATATCTACAACCCCTACCTGTTCACCGGTGTAACCGATAAGACGAATTTCGGGTGTGCGGATTCGATCGTTAATACGCGGTTCAGTTGTGATTTCTGCTCCTTATGTTCGGTCTACTTGTAGTTTCCAAGTTTTCGCAAAAATCGCGCACCGCTAAAGGAGAGTTGAAAGTTAAATACTTTCTTATCTCGACAAACCATCTCGCCGTAGCGAAGGAGGTGGGAGCGGTGAGCTCCTCTTGCAGCAGCTTGTGACTACTGGTCTGGGGCAGAGATTACCGTTAAGCACCCATCGCGTGCAAACCGCCGTCTACATGCAGGATCTCCCCCGTAGTTTTAGGAAACCAGTCAGATAACAGGGCTACAGCAGCCTTTGCCGCAGGTACCGGGTCGGAAACATCCCACGCAAGCGGTGAGCGATCGTTCCAAACCTTTTCGAACTCATCAAAGCCTGGAATTGATTTGGCGGCCATAGTTCTAATTGGGCCTGCGGCGACAAGGTTAATACGGATATTTTCTGGGCCTAGGTCACGTGCTAAGTAACGTGATGTTGATTCAAGGGCTGCCTTTGCAACGCCCATCCAATCGTACTTAGGCCATGCAACGGTTGCGTCAAAATCTAAACCCACAACACTTGCGCTATCGCCAAACAATGGACGCGCAGCCATCGTCAAAGATTTCAGAGAGTACGCAGAAACTTGAATCGCTGTCGCGACATCTTCCCACGCGGTGTTGAGGAAGTTGCCACCAAGTGCTGCTTCGGGTGCAAAGCCGATGGAATGTACAACGCCATCAAGATGAGGAACGTGCTCCTTTACCTTTGAAACCAATGCAACGAGGTGTTCCTGATTAGTTACATCTAACTCAATAACTGGGGCTGGGTTTGGCAGCCTTCCTGCGATGCGGGTAGTCAAACTCATGACTCGCCCATAAGAAGATAGAATCACCGTAGCTCCTTCTTCTTGAGCAAGGCGGGCGATATGGAATGCAATAGAGCTATCTGTTAGTACACCTGTAACCAAAATACTCTTTCCCTGAAGAATCCCCATGCTTAGTGCCCCATTCCTAATCCGCCATCGACAGGAATAATGGCACCTGTTATATAGCTAGCTTGTGGTGATGCGATAAAGGTAACTACTTCGGCGATCTCATCTGCCGTACAAAAGCGCCCGAGTGGAACCGCAGCTGCGATCTCTCCACGACGTTTGTCATCCAAATCCGCCGTCATATCTGTTTCAACAAATCCTGGTGCAACTACATTCGCTGTAATTCCGCGGCTTCCGAGTTCGCGAGCAAAGGATCGGGCCATGCCAACCAAACCTGCTTTGCTCGCTGAGTAGTTAACCTGACCAGCCGCTCCAACACTTCCAACAACTGAACCAATAAAGATAAGGCGACCACGCTTTAACTTGAGAAGTCCTTTAGTGGCTCGCTTCGCAGTTCGGAATGCTCCCGTTAAGTTTGCGTTGATTACCTCTTCAAACTCCGCTTCACTCATGCGAAGCACCAACGTGTCCCTTGTTATACCTGCATTGGCAACAATGATTTCAGGTATCCCCCACTGTTCCTCAATAATCTCAAAAGCTTTATCGACACTCTCCGTAGATGTGACATCCATCGAGACCGCTTTGAACCCTGAAGGTGCCTGGCCCGATCTGTAAGTCACAACCACATCGTGACCATGGGCTTTGAGTGAATGAGCGATCGCCAAGCCAATACCTCGATTGCCCCCTGTCACTAAGGCCACGCTCTTTGGGGTGTCGGACATGTGGCAAAACTTACCCGACTACTTATGCGTAACCTTCAATTTCGACTCTCACTTAGCATGTATTCGCCCTACTCTTAGCGCATGGCCAGAGGATCTAAGTCTGCAAAGTTGGATGCGAACAGTGTTCAGTCCTACGACATCACAAGTGCTCCAAAGGCACTTAGTACCGATATGGCCGCAAGACAGCGCAGATACTTTATTTCGATGATGATTCGTACCGCCTGCTTCATCCTTACCGTGATCCTTCCTAGCCCTTATAGATGGTTTGCCCTTCTTGGCGCTGTAACACTTCCCTACTTCGCTGTGGTGTTTGCAAACGCCGGACGCGAAACAGTCTCCCCCGGAGATGCACTGCTTTCAGAGAAAGCTCGCTCTCTCGAATAAGTGAAGAAAGAAAAGTACTCACTAGCTAAATCGCTCGTTACCTTTTTCTTGATTTGCGCCTGCCTATGGGCAACACAGTGGCAGTTTCAACGCGGTGTCGATCGTCAGAAAGAGAACGCGACCATAGCTGCCCGACTGGATTCCTCAGTTATTGCGCTGTCATCGGTGACCAAGAGCGTCGGCGGTTTTGAGTGGATGACCGTAACTACGACGGGTCGATTTGAACCATCCAATCAGATTCTTCTGCGCAACCGTTACTTCGAAGGACAGTATGGCTTTGAGGTCCTCACACGTTTTCGCAATGAAGATGGGAGAAAGTTTTGGGTAGATCGTGGGTGGGTTAAGGCAGGTAAGGATGCAACTACCGCCCCACTAACGACACCGGTCACAGATGAGGATGTGCAAATCTCGGCGAGGTTGCGCCTGGATTCCTCACTACCCCAAGGTGCGTTCTTTGCTCTGCCTTCGAATAAGAGTGGCGGATTGGTTTCAAAGTTAAATGCCCAATCCGGATTGAGCTCAGAGAACTTCTATTTGGATTTAATCTCA
>CAIMCU010000177.1 GCA_903839585.1 uncultured Actinomycetes bacterium
CCTTGCTCTCCATACCGAGTTGTTTTGCCAACTCATGTACGCGGACCTTTGACACATTTCTCCTGTCTTGGCCCGCATTTACTTACTAGATGCGAGCCTTAGTTTGACGACCTCATAATCTGAACGATCTCATTTGAGTTTCATATCTTTCGCATCCATTTCAATTAAGAACTTCTTGAAGAGTGTGACATCTGGTGATTCGGTGAGTTTGAACGCCCACTTAAACGCCTTGCGTCGTATCGCTTCATGGCCACACGCGGTGTGTAACCTCGCTCCCCTGCCTGGCAAGTTGTTTTTCAGATCTGGAGTGACTACTCCATCAATGAGAACTACTCGAAGCAAGTTTGCTGAACTCTCGCTCTTACGACAAGCGATGCATGTCCGTATCGCAAAGATACGAAGGGATTTCATCGTCCGCCATCCACTCGAATTCAACAGGCTAAGAATAGCCAATTGCGCTCTAAATGCCTAAACGTGGCGCTTACTGAGCGGGGTTATCGGGATGAATATCTATTCGCCAGCCGGTTAGACGAGCTGCAAGACGAGCGTTCTGTCCATCTTTTCCGATAGCAAGTGAGAGTTGATAATCAGGAACGACGACCTTTGCAGAGCGAGTAGCAAGATCCACAATCTCAACGCTACTTACCTTTGCAGGCGCTAGTGAGTGAGAGACAAACTCGGCAGGATCTTCAGACCAATCAACGATGTCAATCTTTTCTCCATGTAGTTCATCCATAACCGCTCGTGCACGTGCACCCATTGGGCCAATTAAGGAGCCTTTAGGGCTTACACCTGCACGGTGTGTGCGTACGGCAACCTTGGTGCGATGACCTGCTTCGCGAGCTACCGCCATAATTTCAACGATGCGATCTGTAATCTCTGGAACCTCTAATGCAAAGAGCTGCTTTACAAGCGCTGGATGGCTGCGCGAGAGCATGATTTCAGGACCCTTCATGCCTTGCTTAACCTCTACAACAAAACACTTGATGCGATCTCCGTGTGCATAAACCTCACCGGGGACCTGCTCTTGAGGTGGAATCTTTCCTTCAAATCTTCCGAGGTTGACGTAGATCATCTTTGGATCGCGACCTTGCTGTACTACACCGGAGATAACATCTCCGACTGAGGTAGTGAACTCTGAAACTATCTCGGCATCATTAGTTTCGCGCATCTTCATCTTGATTACCTGTCGAGCAGTAGATGTTGCGACTCTTGAGAAACCTTCAGGAGAGTCCTTCTCCTCGCTAATGCGCTCCCCTAGCTCGTTATAGGTGGGGATAAGAATCTCAATCTCACCGGTTTCGCGGTTGAGCTTTGCATGCGCATGGCGTCGAGGCTCATGGCTATCGTTATAGGCGGTCAGTACACCCATCTCTATCGCAACAATAAGTTGCTCTAAAGGAATTCCTTTTTCATTTGTAAGGTGAATAAGCGCATCCATCTCTACATGCATCTTACTTTCCATCCTTACGGTTGAACTCAATCTCAACAACTGCACGCTTGATATCAGAGATAGCGACCGTTACCTCCGTGGTCTCCTTTTTGGAGACCACGATCAAAACAACCTCTGACTCTGTGTTTGAAGTAATTCGGCCTGTAACAACCTCACCATCGGTTTTTGTAATTTTCAGTAGACGATCAACGTTCTTTGCAAAGTGGCGCGGCTTGGTAAGCGGGCGATCGACGCCCGGAGATGTAACCTCTAAAGTAAATGGCGTATCGCCCATAATCGGCGCCTCATCTAGGAGCTCTGAGATGGCTCGCGAAACTGCAGTGACTTGATCTAAGTTAAGTGAGATCTCTCCATCAACAATGCAGGTAACGATGCGGTGCTTTCCTGGTGAAACCAGTTGCACCTCTTCAAGATAGAAACCCTGCGCAGTAACAGCGGGTTCTATGAGCTCGGCAATCGAGTCTGTAAGTGCCATCCTTAAATCTCCTTATTAAGTTGTAAGGAGAAATTTATCACCTATTACAGGGAGTTCAAAAGCGAGAGGATGCGATCGACGGCGTTATCTACGGCCACCTCGGACTTCTCGCCGCTCTTGCGGATTCGAAGCTCGACATTGCCTTCAGCAAGAGCTTTTCCAACCACAACTATCACAGGAATTCCAATGAGCTCTGCATCTTTAAACTTAACACCTGCGCTTGGATCGCGACGATCATCGAGCATCGTACTTACACCCTTGGCTTCAAGAGCTAAAGCAAGCTCCTCTGCTTTAGCAAAGATCGCATCATCCTTACCTGTAGCAACGATATGAACCTTGGCAGGGGCTATTTCAACCGGCCAAGAAAGTCCAATCTCATCATGGGTCTGTTCTGCAACGGCGGCAACGGCGCGCGAGACTCCGATTCCGTATGAGCCCATTGTTACTACTTGTGACTTTCCATTTTGATCAAGCACGGTGAGGTTAAGCGCTTGTGCATACTTGCGACCGAGTTGAAAGATGTGGCCGATTTCAATTGCACGATCGATTACAACAGGGGTCTGGCACTTTGGGCACTCATCTCCTGCGCGAATCTCAGCGGCTTCAACGTATGCATCGACTGTGAAGTCGCGACCATTGACAACGTTTCGAGCGTGGGTGTCCTTCTTGTTTGCACCGGTTACCCAAGAAGTTCCTGGTGCCACACGAGGATCTGCATAAACGGTAACGCCGTTCTTCTTAGCATCCTGCGGCCCAATATAACCTTTAACAAGTCCTTTGAACTTTGCAAAGTCAGCATCTTCAAAGGTGCGAATCTCTGAAACTCCAGGTAATCCTGCTTGTAAACGTTTGAGATCGACTTCACGGTCACCTGGAACTAGTACAGAGATTGCTTTGTCATCTGCCATGAGCATGACATTCTTCAAAGTATCTGCTCCTGTGTAGCCTCCGCCGAACTTGGCGTTGAGAAGTTCAACCAAGGAGTCAATTGTTGGTGTATTTGGTGAGTCAAAAGCCTCTGCCGCTGCAACGTCCTTTGGATCAGATGGTGCAACAGTTGTCACCATCGCCTCAACATTTGCTGCGTATCCACACTTTTCGCAGAGAACGTAGGTGTCCTCGCCGGTATCGCATGGAGCTAAAAACTCCTCAGAGGATGAGCCACCCATCGCACCGGCAACAGCTGAGACGATGTTGTACCTAAGCCCTAACCGATCAAAGGTTTTAATGTAAGCGGCGCGATGCTTTTGATAAGACTCAACCAAGCCTTCATCTGTTAAATCAAATGAGTATGAGTCCTTCATAACAAACTCACGGCCGCGGATGATTCCAGAGCGTGGACGGGTTTCATCACGATACTTAGTTTGGATCTGATAAAGGGAGAGCGGTAAGTCCTTATAAGAGGAGTACTCACCCTTAACCATCAAGGTAAACATCTCTTCATGTGTTGGCCCAAGAAGGTAATCTCCGCCTTTTCGATCCTGCAATCTGAAGAGATCGGGACCGTACTCTTCCCATCGATTGGTCTGCTCGTACGGCTCTTTAGGAAGCATCGCTGGAAAGTGAACCTCTTGAAAGCCTGCAGCATCCATCTCTTCTCGAACAACAAGTTCGATATTGCGAAGTGTGATGTAACCAAGTGGAAGCCAGGAGTAAATACCTGCTGCGATACGGCGGATATAACCGGCGCGAACTAGAAGGCGGTGACTTGCGACCTCAGCATCTGCAGGATCATCTCGCAGGGTTCGCAAGAAGAGCGTAGACATTCGCAACATGCGAGGAGCCTAACTGATGTTGACTGTTGGTTGACCGCTTGAAACGCCAGCGGCCTCCATCTCTTCCGCTAAACGCATAGCCTCTTCGATTAAAGTTTCAACGATCTGTGCTTCAGGAACGGTCTTGATTACCTGACCCTTTACAAAGATCTGTCCCTTGCCGTTACCGGAAGCAACACCGAGATCGGCTTCGCGAGCCTCGCCTGGACCGTTAACAACACAGCCCATGACGGCAACGCGAAGAGGAACTGTCATGCCTTGCAAACCTGCTTGTACTTTCTCAGCCAATGTATAGACATCTACCTGCGCGCGACCACATGATGGGCAGGAGACAATCTCAAGTTTACGTTGGCGAAGATTTAGTGATTCGAGAATTGAGATTCCTACCTTTACCTCTTCAACTGGAGGCGCTGATAGAGATACACGGATGGTGTCTCCAATACCCTCTGCAAGAAGAATGCCAAAAGCGGTTGCAGATTTAATCGTTCCTTGGAAGATCGGTCCGGCCTCTGTAACCCCTAGGTGCAACGGATAATCACACTTTGAAGCTAGTAGGCGATAAGCGTTGACCATCGTTACAGGATCGTGGTGCTTTACAGAGATTTTAATATCTGAGAAACCATGCTCTTCAAAGAGAGATGCCTCCCACAGAGCTGACTCAGCAAGTGCTTCAGGGGTAGCTTTGCCGTACTTAGCTAGTAGACGTGGATCGAGAGAGCCAGCATTAACGCCGATGCGAATTGGGATACCGGCATCGCCTGCAGCTTTAGCAACCTCTTTAACCTTGTCATCAAACTGCTTAATATTTCCGGGATTTACACGAACTGCAGCACAACCGGCATCGATAGCGGCGAAGATGTACTTTGGTTGAAAGTGAATATCTGCAATGACTGGAATCTGTGACTTCTTTGCAATCTGCGCTAACGCATCTGCATCATCCTGGCTAGGAACTGCAACGCGAACGATTTGGCATCCAGATGCGGTGAGCTCTGCGATCTGCTGCAAAGTTGCGTTGACATCGGCGGTGAGGGTTGTACACATCGATTGAACGCTAACCGGTGACTCGCTACCGACCGCTACAGAGCCAACTTTGAGCTGCTTGGTCTTGCGACGTGGGTGCAGAGTTGGGGGTGGTGCCGCTGGGATTCCGAGATCGACCATGTTCGTATTCTGCCTCAGAACTAGAGATTGAGCGAAACAGGATTGAAAATATCGGCGATGAGAAGGAGCACAGTCATCGCAGCAAGCAGGACGAAGACCACCATGGTGATGGGAGTCAGAACCTTTACATCTATACCAGCAGGACGTGGCCGACCACGTAATCGGGCGATAAAGGCTCGAACCTCATCTGCAATGGCGATAGCCATGTGCCCACCATCTAGCGGCAGGAGAGGAAGAAGGTTAAAGAGGCCAACAAAAATATTTAAACTTGCAACGATCAAGATGAATGTTCCAATGCGCTGTGTCCAGGTGAGATCACCACTGGCAACGGTTTCACCCGATACGCGTGCGACTCCGACTACTCCAACCAAACCGTTTACATCACGCTCTTGCCCACCAAAGGTTTGATCCCACAACGCAGGAAGTTTAGAGGGCAGTGCTACGAGAGCTTTCGCCGAAGACTTTGTCATCTCCCAGGTTAAAGAACCTGCAGATGTAAATGAGGTAACTGGGTTAACCCGCTTTGTTCCAACCTTATTGATGATTCCGACAAGGTAGCGACTTTCAGTCTCAGAAATCTTTGTCAGTACTGGGGTTGCAACAAGAGAGAGCACTTCACCGTTGCGATCAACTGTAAAGCTGACCTCATTACCGTTGGATTCGCGGATAGCTGCTGCATCCTTCATCCAATCTGTTACCTCTTTGCCCTCGATACTCAGCACAACATCTCCGGACTTAAACCCAGCCTTTTGCGCGGCAGAGTTTGGTGCAACGGTTTCAACCGTAGAGGTCAAAGTGTTAACGCCGATTCCGGCAAGGAGTGTAAAGAGAAGTAAGAAACCAAGTACGAAGTGGTTGAAAGAGCCAGCACCGAGCACGATGAGTTTTCGAGCTGAGGAGGCTTTGTAAAAGGATCTGTGCTCCTGTCCAGGCTCCATTACTTCATCAGGGTCCATACCTTCGATGCGGCAGTAACCACCAGCAGGTATCGCTTTAATTCCAAACTCAGTCTCACCGCGCTATGTAGACCAAATACGTGTGCCGAATCCTAAAAAGAACTCCGATACCTTCATGCCGAACTTACGGGCTGTAATAAAGTGCCCGAACTCATGCACCATTACTGAGAGTAGAAGTGCAACGATAAAGGCGAGAACTCCGATTAACTGCATGGTCAACTGCATTGAAAGATTATCTCCTTAGAGCCGGGTGATGACATCGATTGCTGTACGACGCGCATCCTGCTCGAGGGTACTGACATCTTTGAGATCTCGCAGCGCACCCGATGATTTAGCGCCTAACTTTTGTACAACCTCCTCAACAACCTCAACGATTGCTGTGAAACCCAGTTTGCCCTTGATAAATGCATCAACGGCCTCTTCGTTGGCTGCGTTAAAGATGGCTGGTAGCCCTCCCCCAAGTTCGCCGCAACGTCTAGCTAACTCGATAGCGGGAAAGCGTTCATTATCTATCGGCGCAAAGCTCCAGGTATGGGATTTGCTCCAATCAATTGCAGGTGTAGCTGCTCGAACTCGATCTGGATAGTTAATTGCAAAGGCGATTGGCCCCTTCATATTTGGAGGAGATGCCTGCGCAATCGTTGAGCCATCTATAAAGGTAACCATCGAGTGCACAACTGACTGCGGGTGAATAACCGCCTCAATCTGTTGGTAAGGAGTATCAAAGAGGTAGTGAGCCTCAATAATCTCTAACCCCTTGTTCATCAAGGTTGCAGAGTTAATTGTTACAACCGGCCCCATAGACCAGGTGGGATGATCGAGCGCCTCTGCCAACGTTACGGTGGATAAATCGCTGCGATCGCGAAAAGGCCCACCGCTGGCAGTTAACACCAACTTCTCAATATCCTTCTTCGCACTTCCCATTAAAGCCTGCCATAGCGCTGAGTGCTCTGAGTCAACAGGGATAAGTTGATCCTTCTTTGCCATAGACATTACCAAATCGCCACCTGCAACAAGTGACTCCTTGTTCGCAAGCGCTACTCGGTTGCCTACTTTAAGCGCTGCCAGTGTTGGGCCAAGGCCAATAGATCCTGTTATTCCATTTAAAACCACATCGCAGGTAATCGCTGCGATCTCTGTTGAAGCGTTTTCACCATCAATGACATTTACACCGGGTAGTGCTTGGCGAATAAGATCAGCGTTTTTAACAACA
The DNA here is from genome assembly GCA_903839585.1 of uncultured Actinomycetes bacterium. Classification (GTDB taxonomy): domain Bacteria; phylum Actinomycetota; class Actinomycetes; order Nanopelagicales; family Nanopelagicaceae; genus Planktophila. The sequence continues at coordinate 7,034 of CAIMCU010000177.1, forward strand.
CCAACTACGGAGACTTTGAATTTCTTGGCTTGTTCTATAACTAAGGTGGGGTTTGAACCTGCGGAGGTAATTGCGATGACACGAAAAAGACCGTGATTAGCCTCTGCAATCTCTAAGGCCTGAACACCAATAGACCCGGTCGAGCCGAGTATGACTAAATCACGCATCGCTTACGAAACTTTACGTCTGCGCGAAACGATCTGTCCTACGATAACAAGTGCTAACGCCAGGAAGAACATCGCAGAACCAATGACGTTTGCTTGCGCAGGGATTCCGCGCGCAGCCGAGACATATACAAACTTAGGAAAAGTTGTCAGAGTTCCCGAGTTGAAGTTAGTGATGATGAAGTCATCAAAGGACAAACTAAAGGCTAATAACGCAGCGCCTGCGATTCCTGGTGCGACAAGAGGAAGAGTTACACGGCGGAAGGTCTCTATCTCATTGGCGTAGAGATCCATAGCTGCCTGCTCGAGACGGGGATCAAGACTTGCGATACGGGCCTTTACTGTGACAACTACGAATGAAATACAGAAGACAACGTGAGCGATAACCGTTGGCCAAAACCCTGGATTGATTTTGAAGACTAGGAAGAGTGAAAGAAGGGATGCACCCAGAACAATCTCAGGTGTTGCCATTGGTAGGAAGATTAAAAGATTCGAGGAGGAGCGACCTTTGAACTTATGGCGACCGATTGCAAAAGCAATCATCGTTCCAAGAATTGTTGAAAAAATGGTGGCCAAGAGACCGATCTTGATGGAGTTGCCAAGAGCTGTACAAACTTCTGGTGCTCCACATGGGTTCTGCCAGTTACCTAAGGTGAAGCCCTTCCATACGAGGTTGGATTTGCCAGAGTCGTTGAATGAGAAAACAAATGTGTACGCCACTGGAATAAAAAGATAGGTGAAGGCAAAGACTGCATAGACACGGATCATGTTGCGGCCAAACCAACGGTAGATACGGGCACCAATACTCATACCAGCTCCTCCGTTCCTGCTTTACGAATATAGAGTGTTACAAGGATTAAGATTGCCGCCATCAAAGTAAATGAAAGAGCTGCAGCGGTTGGGTAGTCAACAATCTTGAAGTAACGAGACTCAATAACGTTTCCGATCATCTTGGTGTTTGGGCTTCCAAGAATTGCAGCGTTAACGTAATCACCAGCAGCTGGAATAAAGGTAAGGAGAGTTCCTGCGACCACGCCCGGCATTGAAAGTGGAAGCGTCACTTTACGGAAAGTTGTAAAACCGTTTGCGTACAGATCACCAGATGCTTCAAGGGTGCGAGGATCTATGCGATCGATAGATGCATACAGTGGCAAAGTCATAAAGGGCAGGAAGTTATAAGTCATACCCATGACAACAGCGAACGCGGTAGATGTAAGGGTGGTGCTATCGCTGATAACCCCAAGTGTTCGAAGTCCAGGGACCACAAAGCCTTCTTCGCCAAGAATCTGCTTCCAGGCCACTGTGCGAAGCAGGAAAGAGGTGAAGAAGGGCGCAACAACCAAAACCAAAAGTACGTTCTTCCAACGCCCTGACTTAAATGCGATGGCGTAGGCAAGAGGGTATGAAATAGCTAGCGCTAGAACCGTAGCAATAGTTGCATAGACAAAGGAGCGAGTGAACTGCTCCTTATTTTCCACAAAAGCGTTGATGTAGTTAGAGAATGCAAAGGTTTGTTCGTACTGACCTGTATCTCCCCCACCAACAGGTGTCTGGGTGGATGTTTGAGCAAGGTTAACGATTGGAAGGATAAAGAAGGTAAAGAGAAAGGCAAACCCTGGAAGAAGCAGTAGGTAAGGAGTCTTAATCTTTCCCATTGTTAAGTCGACTTACTCTTCGTCGAGATCTTCAGGGACTACTTCAGAGCCAGCTGTTGCATCCTCATCACCGCGTAGTGCAAATGTAAAGGTTGGCTCCCAAGAAATATTGACCTCATCGCCCTTATTGAAAGGTGCAACTCCGTCATCGTTTTGCTCAAAGACCATGAGC
>CAIMCU010000178.1 GCA_903839585.1 uncultured Actinomycetes bacterium
CGCACTACCTTTGATTAAGAGATGATGGAGCAACTTGGATTCTGTTCTGGTATCGAAAACTACTCTCGACACCTAGATGGTCGCGCGGCAGGCTCTCCGCCAAACTGTTTACTGGATTACTTTCCAGAAGATTTCTTAGTCGTCATCGATGAATCGCACGTCACCGTGCCTCAAATCGGTGCGATGTTCGAGGGAGATGCATCTCGAAAGAGAACCCTTGTTGAACACGGTTTTCGACTGCCAAGTGCTATGGATAACCGTCCTCTCAAATGGCCTGAGTTCTTGGAGCGGACAGGTCAAAAGATTTATCTCTCAGCTACGCCCGGAAAGTATGAGCTGCAAAAGGTTGAGAACGATGTTGTTGAGCAAGTAATTCGACCTACAGGCTTAGTAGATCCGGCGATTATCATCAAACCTATTAAGGGTCAGATCGATGATCTTCTCAACGAGATTAATATTCGCGCTGCCAAGAATGAGCGAACACTTGTGACAACTCTGACAAAGAAGATGTCTGAGGACTTAACCGATTATCTGCAAGAGCGCGGAGTACGGGTTCGTTACCTTCATTCTGAGGTAGACACACTTCGTCGAGTTGAGCTTTTACGTGAGCTTCGCACCGGTGAGTACGACGTTCTCATTGGAATTAACTTGCTGCGCGAGGGTCTAGATCTTCCAGAGGTATCGCTAGTGGCTATTTTGGATGCGGATAAGGAGGGCTTTCTGCGCTCTGCCACATCTTTGATTCAGACAATTGGTCGTGCGGCAAGAAACGTCTCGGGTGAGGTCCACATGTACGCAGATAACATCACCTCATCTATGGCAAAGGCGATCGATGAAACCAATCGACGTAGAGACAAGCAGATCGCCTATAACAAGGAGCGCGGAGTTGATCCGGTCCCATTACGCAAAAAGATCGCCGACATTACCGACACAATCGCACGTGAGAGCGATGACACCGATGAACTTCTAGGTGGGGCTAGAGTCAACAAGAGCGGTAAGAGCGAAATCGCCCTTGGGTTTAGCAAGAACGCTCAATCTCTGCCACGCCAGGAACTCATTGCGTTGATAGGCTCCCTCACTCAGCAGATGAGAACAGCCGCCGATGAGCTTGCCTTTGAGTTGGCTGCAAGACTTCGCGATGAGTTAAGAGAGCTCAAGCGAGAACTTCGCGGAATGGATGAGGCAGGGGTTTAGTGAGTATTGAAAAACTTGTAGTCCGCGGAGCGCGCGAACACAACCTTAAGGATGTCTCAATTGAACTCCCACGTGATGCGCTTATCGTCTTTACTGGCTTATCAGGCTCTGGAAAATCCAGCTTAGCCTTTGACACAATATTTGCTGAAGGTCAAAGACGTTACGTTGAGTCTCTCTCTGCTTATGCAAGACAGTTCCTTGGTCAGATGGATAAGCCTGATGTTGATTTTATCGAGGGCCTTTCTCCTGCTGTTTCAATCGACCAGAAATCTACAAATAGAAACCCCCGATCAACCGTTGGAACAATTACGGAGGTTTACGACTACCTACGTCTGCTCTTTGCGCGCGCCGGTCGTCCACACTGTCCTAAGTGCGGACAGGCTGTTTCTAGGCAAACACCTCAACAGATCGTTGACCAGATCCTTGAGCTCCCAGCTACAACAAAGTTTCAAGTCCTAGCCCCTGTTGTTCGTGAGCGCAAGGGTGAGTTTGTCGATCTCTTCTCAGATTTAGTAACACAGGGGTACTCGCGAGCGAGGGTCGATGGTGAAACAATCTCACTGTCTGAACCACCAAAGTTAAAAAAGCAGGAGAAGCACACCATCGAGGTCGTTGTTGATCGTCTTACAGCAAAGGCTGAGTCAAAGAGTCGGTTAACGGACTCAATTGAAACGGCGCTGAGATTAGCCTCCGGAATTATCATTTTAGATTTTGTAGATTCAAAGAGTGCAGATAAGGAGAAAACCTTCAGTGAGCACCTTGCCTGCCATGACTGCAATCTCTCCTTTGAAGAGTTGGAGCCACGCTCTTTTTCTTTTAACTCACCCTTTGGTGCCTGTCCTGAGTGCACAGGAATAGGAACAAAGTTAGAGGTCGATGAAGAGCTCATCATTCCCGATGACTCACTTTCGATCTATGAAGGAGCCATCGCTCCGTGGGGGAGTGCTGCAACATCGGAGTACTTCATGCGGTTACTTGATGCCCTAGCTGTCGAGGTTAAGTTCTCCATGGACACTCCGTGGAAGAAACTTTCGGCGAAGGCAAAGGATGCAGTGCTTAATGGTTTTGAGTATGAAGTCACCGTTAAGTACAAGAACCGCTATGGTCGCGTGCGGAACTACTCAACAGGCTTTGAAGGTGTTATTCCTTTTATTCACCGTAAACATGATGAGACCGATAGTGATTACAGCCGCGAGAAGTATCAGTCCTATATGCGCGAGACACCTTGCCCTGTATGCAAAGGCGCACGATTAAAGCCAGAGGTGCTTGCTGTAACAATCGGCGATAAAAGCATCGCAGAGGTTTGTGAGCTCTCAATCGATGAGTGTGCAGCCTTTCTTGGGGCGATCAAACTCAATAAACGCGAGTCACAGATCGCAGAACGAGTCCTCAAAGAGGTAAATGAGCGACTTACCTTCTTGTTAGATGTTGGATTGGATTACCTTTCCTTAGCAAGACCGGCCGCAACCCTCTCCGGCGGAGAGGCACAGCGCATCCGCCTTGCGACGCAGATCGGCTCTGGATTAGTTGGCGTTCTTTACGTTCTCGATGAGCCGAGCATCGGTCTGCACCAGCGCGATAATCGTCGGCTCATAGACACACTTACCAGGTTAAGAAATCTTGGAAATACGCTAATTGTTGTTGAGCATGATGAAGAGACAATTCGCACCGCTGATTGGATTGTTGATATAGGACCAGGTGCGGGAGAGCATGGAGGAAAGGTCGTCGTTTCAGGCTCCTATGAAGATTTGATTTCATCCAAGGAGTCCATTACCGGAGCGTATTTGTCGGGACGTAAGTCGATAGAGATTCCTAAGAAGCGCCGCCCAATTGATCCAAAGCGCAAACTTGTCATCAAAGGAGCCAAAGAGAACAACTTAAAGGATATTGAGGTAGAGATACCGCTTGGACTATTCGTATCGGTTACCGGTGTGAGTGGCTCTGGAAAATCAACTCTCGTCAACGATATTTTGTATGCGACTCTGGCAAATCAGCTAAATGGCGCCCGCATAGTTCCTGGACGTCACAGAACCGTTACGGGCGTAGATGCACTGGACAAGATTGTGCACGTAGATCAATCTCCAATTGGACGAACACCGAGATCAAACCCAGCTACCTATACAGGCGTCTTTGACAAGGTGCGCGCCCTCTTTGCCGAAACAACTGAGGCAAAGGTGCGGGGTTACCAACAAGGTCGATTCTCCTTTAACGTAAAGGGAGGACGCTGTGAGAACTGTTCGGGCGATGGAACCATCACTATTGAGATGAACTTTCTCCCAGATGTATACGTTCCTTGCGAGGTATGTCACGGAGCACGTTATAACCGTGAAACCCTTGAGGTTCATTACAAAGGCAAGACAATCGCCGAGGTTCTTGATATGCCCATTGAGATTGCTCATACATTCTTCGAATCTGTTCCAACGATTGCTAGGTATCTCAAGACTCTTTGCGATGTAGGCCTTGGTTATGTACGTCTTGGTCAGAGCGCTCCAACCCTTTCAGGCGGCGAGGCGCAACGAGTCAAGCTTGCCACTGAGCTTCAACGCAGATCTACGGGACGGACAATCTACGTTCTCGATGAGCCAACTACAGGTCTTCACTTCGAGGATGTCAATAAACTCCTTGGAGTTCTAAGTCGTCTGGTTGACTCAGGAAATACCGTTGTTGTCATCGAACACAATCTCGATGTCATTAAGTGTTCAGACTGGGTCATCGACATGGGGCCAGAGGGCGGGTTTCGGGGAGGCTTAGTTGTCGCTGAAGGAACTCCAGAGGATGTAGCAAAGGTTAAAGCTAGTTACACAGGCTCCTTCCTTGCAGAAATCTTAGCCACAAACCGTAAGAGCCCCGTTAAGGCGAAGTAAATGGCAGATCCAGCCAGCTATCGGCCACGTGACATTGCAGAACATCCGGGTGTCTACCGTTTCTACAACGCCGAAGACAAGGTTGTCTATGTTGGCAAAGCTAAGAACTTAAAGAATCGCCTTAGCAACTACTTCCAATCAAACTTGGCAGAGCGAACTCATCGCATGGTTCATGAGGCGGTTAGGGTTGATTGGACGATCGTTGGCACAGAGGTTGAGGCTCTGGCGCTCGAGTTTTCATGGATTAAGCAGTACAACCCTTACTACAACGTTCAGTTTAAGGATGATAAGTCTTATCCATACCTTGCACTGTCGATGAAGGATGAGTTTCCGCGAATTTTCATCACCCGCAAAGAGAAAAGACCAGGGTTAACTTACTTCGGACCTTTTACTCATACGTGGGCGCTTCGAAATACCTTCGATGTCATCTTGAAGGTATTTCCGATTAGATCCTGTAGCTCAGGCAACTTTGAGCGAGCAAAGCGCACTAATCGTCAATGCTTACTTGGAGATATTGGAAAGTGCGCAGCTCCTTGCGTTGGGGCCGTAACTCCTGAAGAGCACAAAGCTATTGCTGCGAGATTGATTGAGTTTATGGGTGCAAGCAACGGTGACATCGTTCCTATGCTAAAAAATGAGATGGACGAGGCTTCGCAACGTGAAGAGTTTGAACGTGCCGGAAAGATCAGAGACTCCATCGCATCGATTGAGAAGATGTTTGAGTCACAGGATGCCGCCCTTGCTGATGATCTCAGCGCCGATCTCATCGCCGTCTATGAAGAAGGACTCCACGCAGCGGGATCAATCTTTGTTGTTCGAGGGGGCTCCATTAAAGGCTCTCGTTCATGGATAGTCGATCAAGAGAGAGCTCTTGAAGGAGATGATCAGTATGGATCACTCTTCTACTCAATCTATAGTCAGAGCGCACCATCTGAGATTCCTTCAGAGATCCTTTTAGCTTCAGAGCCAGTTGATAAGAACGCTTTGCAGGAGTGGCTCACCTCGCTCAAGGGTTCTAAGGTCACAATAAAGATTCCACAACGAGGTGAAAAGGTAGAGCTTCTCAATACAGTCGCGCGCAACGCTCAATACTCCCTTATTCAATACTTAAGTAAGCGAGCAACCGATGCTGCAGTAAGCGGTAAGGCGCTCATCGAGATTGAGGAGCAGCTCGAACTTACACGCACACCACTTCGTATCGAGTGCTTCGATATTTCAAATATTTCAGGAACATCGGTAGTCGCCTCTATGGTGGTTTTTGAGGATGGCTTGGCAAAGAAGAGCGAGTACCGCCGATTCATCATCGATACCAAAGAGGCTACCGATGACACACGAGCTATGCACCAGGTCATTACTCGCAGGATGAAACGCCTTTTGGCAGATCGAGAAGTAAATCAAGTCGAGGTAAAGGAAAGTGGTGGAAAGTTGAGTAAGTTCTCCTATCCACCCCAACTCATCGTTGTCGATGGTGGCGCTCCTCAGGTGGCAGCTGCAAAGCGCGCCCTTGACGAGTTGGGCATGAGCGATGTTGCTCTCTGTGGCCTTGCAAAACGACTTGAAGAGGTGTGGTTGCCAGGGGAGAGTGATCCGCTGATCCTTCCTCGCACAAGTGAGGGGATGTACCTACTGCAAAGAGTTCGTGATGAAGCGCACCGCTTCGCAATAACCTTCCATAGATCAAGGCGTTCAAAGGTCATGCTTGAGTCTTTGTTAGATGACATTCCTCAATTGGGTGAAACTCGGCGGGGAGCTTTGCTTGCAAAGTTTGGATCTGTCACCGCAATTAGATCTGCAAATGTGGAAGAGCTAGCTTCAACACCTGGCATCGGCGGGAAAATCGCTTCGATAATTCATGAACACCTCTCCACTCTTAAGACGGAATCAGTTGATATGGAGACCGGTGAAATACGCTCACAGTAGGGTGCTTGACACCTAATGCAGAATGAAGCCATGACTACAAGCGAGTTACTAATCCTCTCTGGAATGTCGGGTGCGGGTAGATCTACGGTTGCCCATGCACTAGAAGATCTTGGTTGGTACGTTGTCGATAACCTTCCTCCTTCATTACTTCCCGAGCTAGCAAAACAACAGAGCGCTTCTTCAATCTCCTCCATGGCAGTCGTTGCAGATGTTCGGGGTGGAAAGTTTTTCGACGATCTGAGTAGGTCTCTCGAGACCCTAAAGAGCCAAGGGGTCGCTTTTAGACTTCTGTTTCTGGATGCATCAGATCAGGTGTTGGTGCAGAGATTTGAATCAACGCGCCGGCCACATCCGCTGCAGGGAACAGATCGAATCGTTGATGGAATCTCCCGTGAGCGAGTCAAACTTGATGAGCTTCGCTCAAATGCAGATATTGTCATCGATTCATCAAACTTGAATGTGCATCAACTTGAAAAACGCACCGGAGAGATCTTTGCCGCTGGGGCAGGACAGGCGCTTCGAATCAACCTTCTCTCCTTTGGATATAAGTATGGAATCCCGGTAGATGCCGACCTTGTATTGGACTGTCGATTCATCCCAAATCCACACTGGATACCCGAGCTGCGACCTCTCACAGGATTAACTGAACAGGTGAGCGCGCAGGTACTTGGTAGCGAAGGTGTGATGGATTTCGTAAAGAGTTATGTCGGAGTGATCTCTCAGATGCTCCCTGGCTATCTTCGGGAAGGCAAGAAGTACATCACTTTGGCTATTGGCTGTACGGGAGGCAAACACCGCAGCGTCGCTATTGCGCAGGAGATGTCCAAGCAACTCAACGCATCTTTGCAGGATTTTACTATTTCAGCACACGCTACTCACCGCGATGTAGGTCGTGAATGAGTGGAGATCTTCGGTATGTAGCCCTCGGCGGCGGACATGGCCTATCTGCAACCTTAAAATCCCTCCGTCCAATGAGTAACTCCATCACAGCGGTTGTAACTGTTGCCGATAACGGTGGCTCTAGCGGACGATTGCGGGATGAGTTTTCAATTTTTCCACCCGGAGATTTAAGGATGGCGCTTGCAGCTCTTTGCGCAGATGATGAATGGGGAAATAGTTGGGCGCAGATAATGCAGTACCGATTCACCAGTGATGGCGCACTCAATGAACACGCCATAGGCAATCTACTACTAGCTGCGCTTTGGGATAGCGGCGAAGATGCGGTGACGGGGTTAGATCGAGTTGGAGCGCTGCTTAAAACCGTTGGAAGAGTCCTACCAATGGCCGCCGTTCCTTTAGATATTGAGGCAACCTTTGAAGGCAAAGAGGGAAGTGTTGAGGTTCACGGTCAGAAAGAGGTAGCAACCGCCAAGGGCAGACTAGTTTCGTTAAGAATAATTCCAAGTGATCCTCCTGCAAGGTCAGAGACTTTGGAGGCTATACGCAACGCTGATGTAATCACGATGGGTCCCGGCTCCTGGTTCTCTAGCGTTTTACCGCACCTATTGGTTCCTGCTCAGCGGGAGGCTCTTATTGAAGCCCGTGCAAAGAAGATTCTTTTGATGAACCTTGACGCGGGTGAAGATAGCCAAGCCGATGAGTTTGCGGGGGAGAGTGCGCTAGAGCACCTTCGAATCATTCAAAGGTATGCACCCGGTTTGAACTTCGATTACATTGTTGTCGACCTCACTTGTTCTGGCGTCGGACTTGCAGAGGCGGTTTCAACTCAAGGTGGAGAGTTGATTCTTGCAGAGCTGCGTGATGATAAGGAAAAAATCCACCATAGCTTTGAGAAATTAACCTCCCTTTTTGCACACATTGAGAAGAAA
>CAIMCU010000179.1 GCA_903839585.1 uncultured Actinomycetes bacterium
ATATGGCGAACTTAACTTTAAAAGGTCTAGCTGAAGAGAATCTTCAAGCCCGAGTTCGTGGAACCACTTTGATGGGTATCTCAAATCAAGAGGGTCACTTAGTTCTTGCAACGGGAAATAAGTCTGAGCTTGCATGTGGTTACTCAACTCTTTACGGAGATGCTGTCGGTGGCTTTGCGCCGATTAAGGATATTTACAAAACCGATGTCTGGGCGCTTGCTCGCTGGCGCAATGAGTTAGCTACCCAGCTAGGTCAGCCGCAGCCAATTCCTCACCGCTCCATTGAGAAAGAGCCAAGTGCAGAGCTTCGCCCTGATCAAAAAGACTCTGACTCTCTTCCCGATTACCTACTTCTCGATCGCGTACTGGGCTCTTATATAGAGGAAGACCTTGGATTTGATGAGCTTGTTGCCGCAGGCTTTGAGAAAGAGTTAGTTGCGCGGGTTATCGCAATGGTCGATCGCGCTGAGTACAAGCGCCGCCAGTACCCACCTGGTCCAAAGGTCTCGCGTAGAGCCTTTGGAAAGGATCGGCGCTTGCCGATGACCAGTAGCTGGCGCGAGCGCCCATAGGTATTGCGCGAGCGCCCTAAAAAGACACCCTGTAACACTGCCGTAATCTGTAACTGGCACCATGTTTCCATGCAAGAGAGCTCACGCGAGAACATGCCCAAGCAGCAAGAGTTTGCGCTGCGCACAATTGAAGAGCGCAATATTCGCTTTATCCGTCTGTGGTTTACCGATGTTCTTGGCTATTTAAAATCGGTTGCGATCGCACCAGCTGAGTTAGAGAACGCCTTTGAAGAAGGTATCGGCTTTGATGGTTCAGCTATTGAAGGCTTTGCTCGCGAAACCGAGTCAGATATGTTGGCCAAGCCCGATCCTGCAACCTTCTCTATTCTTCCGTGGCGCACAGAGTCACCAGGTGCTGCGCGTATGTTCTGCGACATCACAATGCCAAACGGTGAGCCATCACCGGCAGATCCTCGAAACGTTTTGCGCCGTACATTAAAGAAGGCGTCGGATATGGGTTACAGCGCATACACCCACCCAGAGATTGAGTTCTTCCTCTTTAAGAACGCACCTGTTGCTGGGCAGCAGCCAGTTCCTGTTGATCAAGGCGGGTACTTCGATCACACGCCAGCTGTTGTTGGCCACGACTTTCGCCGTCAAGCAATTACCTTGCTCGAGGCGATGGGAATCTCTGTCGAGTTCAGTCATCACGAAGGCGCACCTGGTCAACAGGAGATTGATCTTCGTTACGCAGATGCCTTGAGCACCGCAGATAACATCATGACCTTCCGTCACGTCATTAAAGAGGTCGCGCTCGAGCAAGGTTTCTATGCAAGCTTTATGCCAAAGCCATTTACAAATCATCCGGGTAGTGGAATGCACACGCACTTCTCACTCTTTGAGGGTGAGAAGAACGCATTTTATGACTCTAAAGAGGAGTTCAACCTTTCATCCGTTGGACGTTCATTTGTTGCAGGTCTCTTAAAGCACGCCCCAGAAATTACAGCGATTACTAATCAATGGGTGAACTCTTATAAGCGACTTCAAGGCGGCGGAGAAGCACCGGCTCTTATCAACTGGGGGCAAAGTGATCGCGGTGCTTTGATTCGAATTCCGATGTATAAACCAAAGAAAGAGAACTCAACACGTATCGAGTTCCGTTCCCTTGATTCAGCTGCAAACCCTTACCTTGCCTTTGCGGTTATCTTGGCAGCAGGGCTAAAGGGTGTTGAGGGTAAGTACAAGCTTGAAAAATCTGTAAACCCCCAACCACTTCCTGCAAACCTCAATGAGGCGATCTCCTTTATGGAGAAGAGCGAGTTAGTGCGCGAGACCCTAGGGGAGCACGTATTTGAGTATGTACTCCGAAATAAGCGTGCAGAATGGCAGGACTACCGCCGGCAGGTAAGCGCTTATGAACTCGATAGGTACTTACCGGTCCTTTAAACGCTCTTAATCAGGATGCTGTTGTAACCTTAAAACTATGACTAAGGTAATTAATGCAGCCCGTATTCGCAGGTCAAACATAATCGCTGGCGTATTTCATCTGCTTCAGATGGTTGTGGTCCTGGCGTTAGCAAATGATTTCTCACTACCCATTGTGGCTCGATATATGGCAGGCCCTCCTGGTAGCACCTTTGCAGATCCCATTACCCTCCTTGATGCGCCTATTGGGCTAACAGTTGCAATCTTTCTAGGTCTATCAGCGCTCTTTCACTTCATCGTTGCATCACCTAAGTTTTTTCCACGCTATGCAGCAGGTTTAGAAAACCAGAGAAACTACTTCCGTTGGGTTGAGTACTCCATTAGCTCATCTGTGATGATCGTCCTCATCGCAATGATCTGTGGTGTTTCCGATGTTGCTGCACTTGTAGCGATCTTCGGAGTTAACGCGTCGATGATTCTCTTTGGATGGTTACAGGAGAAGTATGAAAAGCCTGGAAACGGTGGATGGCTTCCATTTATCTTCGGATGTATCGCTGGAATAGTTCCATGGCTTTCCTTGGTCTTCTATATCTTTGCAATCGGTGGACCAGGAGATACAAAAGCTCCAGCCTTTGTATACGGAGTAGTCATCTCAATCTTCCTACTCTTTAACATCTTTGCAATTGTTCAGTGGCTTCAATACAAGAAGGTTGGCAAATGGGCTGATTACTTGCGAGGGGAAAATACCTACATAACCCTCTCATTGGTCGCTAAATCAGCTCTTGCGTGGCAGATCTTTGCCTCGACCTTGATTCAATAACATCTGCAAGTTACACTTGCTGCATGCGCAGAGCACTCCTACTTATCTGCCGTGGCGGGGCTAAGTAACCGGTCCCCTCGCCGCGGGGTTTGTTGCACCGGTAAATCCGCAGACAAACCCAACAAATTTAGGAGTTAAGTAGATGAACTTTCCAAAGCAACAGCCTTCAAAGATGCCGGTGCATCGTTATATTCCCTTTCATCCTGTTGATTTAGATGATCGCACCTGGCCAAGCAAGCGCATGAGTAAAGCGCCGCAGTGGTCTTCGGTTGATCTTCGAGATGGCAATCAAGCTCTTATCGATCCAATGGATACGCCACGTAAATTGGCGATGTTCAAACTACTTGTTGCCATGGGTTACAAAGAGATCGAAGTTGGCTTTCCTAGTGCGAGCCAGACAGATTTTGACTTTGTTCGCAAGATTATCGATGAGGGTTTAATCCCCGATGATGTCATTATTCAAGTTTTAACCCAGGCACGTGATCCGCTGATTCGTCGCACATTCGAAGCGATTGCCGGTTCAAAGCAAGCCATCGTTCACCTTTACAACTCAACCTCTACCTTGCAGCGCCGCGTTGTCTTTGGCTTAGATAAAGAAGGCATCAAGAAGATTGCAACAGATGGTGCCCAGCTCTGTCTTGATTTAGTAAAAACTGTTCCAGGGACAAAGGTCTCCTTTGAGTACTCACCTGAGTCATACACAGGCACCGAACTCGAGTTTGCTGTTGAGGTTTGCAACGCGGTGAACGCCGTGTGGAAGCCAACACCACAGTGGAAGACGATTATGAACCTTCCTGCAACTGTTGAGATGGCAACACCAAATGTTTACGCAGACTCAATTGAGTGGATGTGTCGCAACCTTGAAAACCGCGACAGCGTTATCGTCTCACTGCATCCACATAATGATCGCGGTACAGGTGTTGCAGCCGCCGAGCTGGGTTACTTAGCTGGAGCAGATCGCATTGAGGGAACCTTGTTTGGAAATGGTGAGCGAACTGGAAATGTTTGCCTCGTAACCCTCGGTATGAACCTTGTTGCCCATGGCATCGATCCACACATCGACTTTTCAAATATCGACGAAATTCGTCGCACCGTTGAGTATGCAAACCAACTGCGCGTACCTGAGCGCCATCCTTACGGTGGCGACCTTGTCTTTACAGCCTTCTCTGGCTCACATCAGGATGCGATTAAAAAGGGTTTTGAACATCTAGAGCGTGATGCAAAGGCAGCCGGCAAAGATGTTCGCGATCACACATGGGCGGTTCCATACCTTCCAATCGATCCATTAGATATTGGCCGAACCTATGAGGCTGTTATTCGCGTGAACTCACAATCAGGTAAGGGCGGTGTTGCTTATTTGATGAAGAACGAGCACCACCTAGATCTTCCCCGACGTCTTCAGATTGAGTTCTCAAAGGTTGTACAAGCAAAGACCGATGAAGAAGGCGGCGAGATTGGTGCAGAGGCACTATGGCAGATCTTTGAAGATGAGTACCTTCCAACTCAATCTGCACCTTGGGGACGTTTTCGTCTCAAGGGACTCTCACAGACATCTATTTTGGGGGAGGATGTTCATCTCTCTGTCACGCTCGCAGATCGCGGAGAGTTACACGAGCTAAAAGGTCAAGGCAACGGACCGATTGCAGCTTTCTGCAATATCTTGACCGAGTACGGAGTAGATGTGCGAGTACTTGATTATTACGAGCACGCACTATCTGCCGGTGGAGATGCATCGGCTGCGGCCTATCTTGAGTGCGCAATCGATGGTCAAACTTTCTGGGGCGTTGGAATCGACCCAAACACCACAACTGCCTCGCTGAAGGCTGTCGTGTCTGCAATAAATCGCGCAATCCGCTGACTACCTTTACTTCGTGACTTTGTATCGCGATGAGGCTGTTGTTCTGCGTACGCAGAAGTTAGGTGAAGCAGATCGCATCATCACCATGCTTACCCGCGAACACGGCCGAATCCGCGGTGTTGCCAAAGGGGTTCGTCGGACTATGTCTAAGTTTGGTGCGCGTTTAGAGCCAGGTAGCCACGTCGATATTCAGCTTCATGTAGGAAAATCCTTTGACACCGTTACTCAAGTTGAGGCGATCATGAATTACGGGGAAGCGCTCACAGAGGATTATCAAC
>CAIMCU010000180.1 GCA_903839585.1 uncultured Actinomycetes bacterium
TCAGATGCAGCGCGATTTCTATTATCGGAGAGGCACTCAATCATTATTGCAACACCGTTGGGGCCATACCCTTCATACATAATGGTTTGCCAATCGGCGCCGCCTGACTCCAACCCTGCTCCGCGCTTGACCGCGCGTTCAATGTTGTCAGCCGGCATGGAGTTCTTCTTCGCCTTTGCAATTGCATCAAAGAGCGTGGGGTTGCCATCGACATCAGGCCCACCGTTTCGAGAAGCTACCTCAATAGCCTTAATCAGTTTCGCGAAGTTTTTTGCACGACGGCCATCGATTACTGCCTTCTTATGCTTAGTAGTCGCCCATTTGGAATGGCCTGACATGGAACACCTCTATCTTGAAAGAAATTTTGAAAGCTTCTATGAGGCTACTTTATATGGGATTTGCAGATCTGTTCAAAAAAGTATGTGTGCACACGTAAATCCGAGGTCAACTCCGGATGGAAGGATGTCGCAAGAAGGTTGCCCTGCTTTACCGCCACTGGGTATGAGCCACCATCTGGAAGCACAACAGTTGATAAAACCTCAACTTCAGCTCCAAGTGAATCTACCCAAGGGGCTCGGATAAAGACCGCCTCCAAGGTATCTCCGGCAAATTGGATCTTCGATTCAAAGCTATCGATCTGTCTACCAAAAGCGTTTCTTCGAACAACCATGTCAATGCCGCCAAAGGTCTCTTGATCAGGAGCTGGGTTTGCCAGTTTGTCTGCTAATAAAATCATTCCAGCGCAAGATCCGTACACCGGCATTCCAGAGGTAATTCTCTCCTTGATTGGTTCGAATACTCCGAAACTTCTTGCCAGCTTTGCAATCGTTGTTGACTCACCGCCAGGCAGAATAAGTGCATCAACCTCGTCGAGCTCTTCAACACGTCTTACTGAGAGTGCAGCATGTCCGGCGGATTTGATTGCAGCCATATGCTCTCGAAAATCACCTTGTAAGGCTAGTACGCCAATTTTCATAACTTAAAGTGGTTCCATAGCCTAAAGAACTACTACTACCAACCGCGTTCAGCTAAACGGTGTGGTTCTGGGATATCTGCAACGTTGATTCCGACCATTGCTTCGCCTAAGCCACGTGATGCATCTGTAAGAACCTTTGCATCCTCAAAGAATGTAGTTGCTTTAACACAAGCAGCAGCCCGACGTGCTGGGTCTCCAGATTTAAATATTCCAGAGCCGATGAAAACCCCATCAGCACCCATCTGCATCATCAGCGCGGCATCTGCTGGTGTAGCAATTCCGCCAGCGGTAAACAAAACAACAGGAAGCTTGCCGGTATCGGCAACCTCCTTTACTAGAGCGTAAGGAGCTTGCATCTCTTTTGCTGCGACATAGAGTTCATCTTCGCGAAGGGAGGTAAGGCGTCGAATCTCTCCGCCGATTTGGCGCATGTGTGTCATCGCATTAGATACATCACCTGTTCCTGCTTCACCCTTTGAGCGAATCATGGCCGCTCCTTCATTAATTCTGCGCAAAGCTTCACCAAGGTTTGTGGCACCACAAACAAATGGAACCTTGAAATTCCATTTATCAATATGGTTTTTATAATCAGTTGGAGTAAGTACCTCAGACTCGTCGATGTAGTCAACGCCGAGGCTTTCAATTATCTGTGCTTCTACAAAGTGACCAATACGCACCTTTGCCATTACAGGGATGGAAACCACAGCCTTAATCTTTTCGATCATGTCCGGATCTGACATGCGGGCAACGCCGCCTTGGGCACGTCTATCTGCAGGTACGCGCTCGAGCGCCATGACAGCTACTGCTCCAGCATCTTCGGCAATCTTGGCTTGCTCAGCGTTAACGACATCCATGATGACGCCGCCCTTGAGCATCTCTGCCATGCCGCGCTTAACTCGCGCGGTACCGGTTGCTTCAGACATTTACTACCCCTTTGAACTTAGTGAATCGATTGAGCCTATCGATGCTGTGTAAGGAGGCTAATACTACTTTGAAGAGGTCGGACTCGCATCTGCAGTAACAGGCGTGAAAATGGGTTGCTTATCTGTTAACGCTATCCAAATCTGTCCCGGGGCAAAGGGGATTTCATTTCCTTCGAGGTCCATCCATGTGGTGCCATCCAACGGTGTTGGACGTGTCCATTTCGCAGCAAGATACTTACCATCGCGAAGAATGTAACCCGTGCCAGAACCTACGGTTTCCGAAAACGGTGTTACTCCCCCGTACTTATCGCCGTATATTGATGGAAGTATTCTGACAATTTGTATGACAAATGTTGTTGGTCCCAGATGCACGCCATCGGCGGAGAGATCTGCTGTATCCCTTGTATACAAAAGCCAGCGCTTCTCAATCTCTGACCATTGCACTGTGTAACTACTTGCTGGCCAACTAACTTTGGCCTGCGATATCGCTGTGCCGGTCTCAAACGTCTCACTAAAACTCCAGCCAATACTTTTGGAGATATCGACCTGCGCACCATCATCTACAAGTTTGCGCATCAGTAAATCTGCTCGCAAAATCATGGCAACCGGAGAGCGACGGTTTGGATCTGTGTTGTAGATAGTTGGTGACTGCCTCTGTGCTCCCATATCTTGGAGGTTTGCTGCCGCAATTACAGGTAGCAGTTTTTGTTGCGCACCGCTATAGGCAAATGCGATATGACCATACTGCGCCAAAATATCAATGTCGGAGATTCTTGCACTTCTAACCGGTCCAACTCTCGTTGGAATCTTTGAAGAGAAGATCGCTGCAAGCCTTGTTAGCCCACCCTCTACCTGTTCGATATAGACAAGGTCGGCATCTTCAAGTCCCACTTGAGGATGTGCAGCTTGAGTATCATCAACCTTTACCGCAAGCACAGGCCCATCTACCCCTTCGCGACCACTAATAGAGTTTCTTATTGGTTCAGGTGATCCGATTATTGGAATCGAACTTGGAATTGAACCGCAACTAGCTACCACTATAGAGATAGAGATCGCTCCAACGAATCTGCTAAATAACTTTCTAGAGGACATCTGCTTCAAACTCGTATGTAACGGGCAATGGAGCTCTACCAGCTAATCGGAAAACTCTAAAGACAAACTTCTTACGAACGGATTGAGTCCGATTTACAGCATCGACATGCAAAGCTATAGCAACACGAATCTTGTCAGTTAGCTCGGAGAGCTCACGCATTAAATCCTTTTCAATAAAAGCCGTCGACGATATTTCATCATGTAACAAAAGTCCTAGCGCGCCAGATAATCCACTCTCAGCCATAGAGCGGTCTTGAACGTTGGCCTCTCTTGCCTGGTGCGCTGCAGCTGTCAGAATAAGAGAGGTCGCCGGATCAGAAATCGTGCTGCGAGCGATTTCGAGTGCAACCGCTGCTCGTCTTTGCAAGAGACCATCTAAGTTTGCCCAACTCGTCTCAACACGATGATGGAGGCGATCTAAACGTGTTGCGCTATGAGATAGGTACCAAAGGGAAAGTAAAAATAGAAGAAGTACTAAGAGCAAATCCTTCACTGATTCCCCCATTCAGTAGTTGAAAACCTATTCCATGCCCTGTTCTCTGAGGCTAACCGAACGGTAGCCCCTCCCACCATTGACATCTCGTAGATAGAGAAGATCTCTTCAGCAACAACATCCCAATCAAATCTTTGTGCATGAGTCCTACCTTTAGCCGCTAACGCCCTTCTCTTCTCCGGTTCGCGAAGTAGATCAATGACAATCTTGGCAAGCTCTTGAGGATTTTCACTTGGGAAAAGTGCGCCGAACTCTCCATGCCCAAGCAGTGAATCAAAGGCGGGAATATCACTTGCCACGACGGCGCTACCTCCAGCTAGGGCTTCAGCAAGAATAATTCCAAAGGATTCGCCACCTGTATTTGGTGCAACGTAGAGCGCGATGGATGCCATCAGATCTGCTTTCTCCTTTTCGGAGATCCTTCCTAAAAACTCAAAGCGGTGGCGTAACTGCATGTCGATATCTTCGAGAACTTTCTCACTATCTCCTGGCCCTGCAACTAGAACACGAACATCTGGTGCAAAGCGAGCGATAATAGGCAGAGCATCCAGAAGTATCTGCAAACCTTTTCTTGGTTCCTCAAACCTACCGATAAAGCCGATTGTGTTTCCGCTCCATTTTTCAACACGCTCTCCGTGAGCGAACCTTTTTGCGTAAATACCGTTTGGTATAACAACCGCATCGGTATCTAAGTGCTCCGTGAGAGTTGATCTAGCCGCCTCGCTGACAGCGATCCGAGCGGAGAGCTTTTCTATGAGCGGCTCCAATATCGGTCCAATTGCGTAGATAACTTTCTGCTTTTTTGCAGCAGCATGAAAGGTTCCAACCATCGGTCCCTCAGCCGCCCAACAGGCAAGGAGTGAGATTGATGGGATTGCTGGTTCGTGAAGATGAAGCAGATCAAAGCTGCCCGAAGAGATCCAGGATCTAACTCGAGCAAAAGCAATTGGCCCAAAGAGAACTCGAGCTACAGCTCCGTTATACGGAATGGAGATTGGTTTTCCTGCACTCACAACATAATCTGGAACGCTATCTTCATCTATCACCGGGGCAAGGACGGACACATAATGTCCCTTGGCAATCAGATACTCCGCTAAGTCGCGAATATGATTTTGTACGCCACCAGGTGTATCCCACCCATATGGACAAACAATCCCGATGCGCAGTGGTTGAGTAATCACACAACACGCTCCTTGAAACCTTCATCGATCCAAATTCGTTGCAACATGTGCCAATCTTCAGGGTGCGAGGCGATACCCGATGCAAAACTGTCAGCGCAGTGCTGGACGATTAGAGAAATATCATTCTTTTCGTCATTGGATCTCGAAATCTCAATCTTCTCAAAGTTTATGTGGATCCCAGCTTCTGTGTAGAAAACAAAGGCGGTGATAAGAGGAAGACCGGTTCGCAGAGCAAGTACAGCCGGTCCCGCTGGCATACGTGCGGTATGTCCAAAGAAGTTCACATCCACTCCACTTTGAGACAGGTCTCTATCGGCAACCAACGCAATCAATCTCTTTTCTCGAGCCCTCTGCATCAACGTTCCCATAGAACGAGAATCAAGTGCGATTACCTCCATGCCGATGGCTTCACGGTACTTGAGGAACTTTCTAAAAAGCGCCTCTGGTTTTAACCGCTCTGCCACCGTAACGAGTGGAAAGCCTTTGCTACAAAAGTATGAACCTGCATGATCCCAGTTGCCAGCATGAGGTAGGGCAACAATTACTCCTTCACCACGCAACATAGGACCAGTTAAGAACTCTTCATTTGTACATGTGACCGTTGACAGCACTCTCTTAGCACTCCAATCCGGAGATCGAAAAGTGTCACACCAGTAGCGCATGTACGATTTCATTGCTTTCTCTAACAGCGGTTCGATGATATTTGATTCGGAGCTGTTCTTGACGCGGGTCAAATTCTTACGAAGCCGTTGAACGCTCTTGCCGTTTCTAGATCGAGTGAAATTACCAATGGCAAAGAAGAGTTTGTATGCAAGGTTTTCGGGTAACCAACGGACCAATCGCCAGCCTACAAAATAAGCTCTTGCCGAGAGGAAGTCCTTCACCGCTCTAGCGTCCCTTTTCTAACGACAAAGAGACGTTGCGAAACTGTAATCAGGCCAAGGATGGCCAAAAGCCAAAAGCCAGTAGCTAGCGCATACGGAACTGACAAACCTTCCAGTCCTATACATGTCAATGCAATCACAAGTCTCTCGGTGCGCTCAGCGACACCGACGGAACATTCAATACCCAAACTTTCAGCCTTTGCTCGTATATAGGAGATGAGAAAGCCGGAAACTAATGCGACCAGTGCAACAGGTATCAACTCATCCTGAGTCTTCAATAAGTACAGAAGAACTCCAGAAACAATCGCCGCATCGGCGATGCGATCTAGAGTTGAGTCTAGGAACCCTCCCCAGCTGCTTGCTCCCTGTTGTGAAATGCGAGCCATCGCGCCATCAAAGAGGTCGCTCAAGCAAAAGAAAGAGATAACCAGACATCCAACAAAGAGATCACCTCGTGGCAGAAAGTAGAGGGCGCTAACAATTAAAGCGCTAGCGCCAGCAAAGGTCACACCATTTGCAGTGGCACCCATTCTAAGTAAACCCTTTGCAACAGGATTAATTGCTCGGGTTACGGCGGGCTTAAGTGAGGTACTTATCATCAGGCACATCGTATTCTTTCCCCGTGCCCACATCTGCAGATTCATCGCCTAGGACGCCGATAGTTATCGAGGTCTTCGGGCATGTAAGCGCACAGCCAGGAGCTGTTGCCAAGAGGTTCGGTGCTCACTTTCCAGGGAAGGCCGAATCAACCTGTGACTTGGCAATCTTTGCGGTCAACCCTGCCGCAGGAATCGACGCAGAAACGATCGAAGCCTGGCAGGGGCTGAGTGCGTTTCAAGTCCCCAGATTGGTTGTTGTTACATCACTGGAAGGCTCTGAGGCTGATTTTGATGATGCCGTTCTCATAGGCAATCGAGTCTTTGATCAACTCATTACTCCCTATCTAGTTCTGCATTCAGAGTCCGGTTCGCCTGTTGCTTTGATTTCATTGGAAACTCAGCAAATTTTAGATTTCACCACTAATCCCCCACAGAGTATTCCGAGTGATCTAGAACATCAGGATTTGATCAGCGATTTTAGAGATGAGTACCTTGAGATGATAGAAAGTTCAGGTGAAGGAGCTTTTGAAGCAGGTCTACTCTTCCCTGCGATTCCTTTGATTCTTGAAAATAACTTAGGCGTCGAAATTATTGAAAGTTATATCGCAAAAATTGCAGAATCACCAGGCGTTAGCTAACTCCGAACGCGTTGTCTGCAAAAGTGCCGGCATAGTTTTAGTCTTGCCAATGATTGGCATAAAGTTTGCATCCCCTGACCAGCGCGGAACTACATGCTGATGAATATGGTCAGCTACGCCCGCACCTGCCACTGAACCTTGGTTCATGCCAAGGTTGAATCCCGCTGGATTAGCAACCTTTCGAAGAACTTTCATCGCGTGCGAAGATAGATACGAGATTTCATTACGTTCTTCATCGCTGAGTTGCGTCAAGTCTGCCACATGTCTGTAGACACAGATAAGTAGATGACCGGCGTTGTATGGATAGAGATTCATGACGACGTAAGCGCTCTTGCCTCGCGCAACAATTAAGCCATCTTCATCGCTTAACTTTGGAATACTGCAGAAAGGGCATGGAGTTTCATCCCCATTTAACGGGCGATTTTCGCCCTTTAAGTACTCCATGCGGTGAGGTGCCCAAAGTCTTTGCCAGCTATCAGGCATTCCCGCTCCACCATCCATGCTCATGATCTATACCTGGGCGCGGGTTTTGATCGCGGTCGCAATCTCAGAGATAGCGTCTGCAACTGAGATGCCGTTCTTCTGTTCACCGTTACGGTAACGAATAGAGACCGCATTCGCCTTTGCATCCTCTTCACCGGCGATAATCATGAAGGGCACCTTTTGCATTTGTGCGTTACGAATCTTCTTCTGCATGCGATCATCGGATGCGTCTAACTCAACCCGGATGCCTGCAGACTTAAACTGCTTCAATACATCGGAGAGGTAGTCCGCAAAGGCTTCTGCTACAGGAATTCCAACAGCCTGTACAGGGGCTAACCATGGTGGAAACGCACCTGAGTAATGCTCAGTTAAGACTCCAAAGAACCTCTCTATCGAACCGAAGAGAGCTCGGTGAATCATGACA
>CAIMCU010000181.1 GCA_903839585.1 uncultured Actinomycetes bacterium
ATGGTTACCGAGTATGAGAAGCCGCTTCCCGTTGGATCATCAAGCAATCACTAGTCACTCATCAAGCAATCACTAAGTGAGACGCTCAACCTTTCTTGCTACATCAGTGTTTGTACTGATCTGGAGCACAGGTTTTGTTGTAGCCAAGTTCGCCTTTCCTGACGCAGACCCACTCTATTTTCTAGCGGTCAGACTTCTTATAGCCGCCCTTATTTTGTTTTTCATCACCTTAATGATGCGAGCACCGGTAGTGATAACTCGTAAACAGATTGCTTCATCGATCCTTATCGGCCTTCTACTCCATGGACTCTATCTAGGAGGCGTGTGGACGGCGATTGAGATTGGCGCACCGGCGGGGGTTTCCTCAGTTGTTACGAGTTTTCAACCAATCCTGGTGTCGATTCTTGCTGTTTCTTTGCTCAGTGAGAGCCTATCTAAGGTACAGCTAGCAGGTTTGGTACTTGGATTTCTAGGCGTTGCTCTGATAGTTATTCCTGGGCCTAACATGACGGGGCACTTGACTATAGCTACCTTTGGCTTGCTTGTGCTTGCCCTCTCCGGAAGTACTGCCGCAACACTATTACAGAAGAAAATTGGTGGGGGAGTCCCACTACTGATTG
Organism: uncultured Actinomycetes bacterium; assembly: GCA_903839585.1. Taxonomy (GTDB): domain Bacteria; phylum Actinomycetota; class Actinomycetes; order Nanopelagicales; family Nanopelagicaceae; genus Planktophila. The sequence goes on from CAIMCU010000181.1 coordinate 621, forward strand.
GAACAACTTATCAATTTGCATCCACGGGTTTAGTTCTGCTTGTAATCTCAACTTTGCTCGGAAAAGTTCGCCTTGAACCCACTCTCACAACTGCGCTCTCAATGGCGTGGTCAGTACTGGTTCTCTCGATTGCAGCGATCCTCTTGCTCTTATGGCTTCTCAACCATGGCTCTGCAGCAAAGGTTTCAAGTCTGCTTTATCTAATTCCACCGATGTCGGTACTTCAGGCTTACCTATTTTTTGGGGAAAAGTTAAACGCCCAAGGGTTAGCAGGATTAATGCTGACCGTCTTGGGCGTCTACTTAGTAAATAAGGAAAAGGTAAGCTCTAATGGTGCTCAATCTCTTTGAGGTCATCAGCGCTAGCTTTGGCAACAGACTCAGCGTTTGCCGCACTGATACGAGCACGGAGCTTGTTCTTTAGAAGCCCTGCACGTCGAACACCATGAGAGTCGACCTCAGGCAGAGCTAGAGGTGGATTCTGCTCATGCTGAGTCAACAACCAGGCCTTCTCGGCAGAGATTGGCTCATGCACCTCAACGAACTCTCCGCTTGGCATACGCAACAGACGTCCTGTTTCACGACCATGAAGGACTAGGTCACGATCGGCTCGCTGAAGTGAGAGACAAAGGCGCTTAGTAATAACGAAGGCGATTGGTGGCAAGACGATAATGCCGATGCGCGTAAACCACATCATTTGGTTAATTGTTAAATCAAATGTTGTAGCGATGATGTCATTGCCACCATTGATTAGGGCTACCAAAGTAAAGGTCAGAGCCATAACTCCAAGTGCGGTGCGGTTAGGCGCGTTACGAGGGCGATCAAGGAGATGATGCTCGCGCTTATCACCTGTCACCCAGCTCTCGATAAATGGATAGAGAGCAAGCCCTGTAAACATAATTCCAGGAAGAATTAACCCAGGAATCAAAATGTTCCAAGAGATTGTGTATCCGAAGATGTAGGACTCAAGTGGCGGAGACATACGCACCAAACCATCGAGCCAACCCATATACCAATCGGGTTGAGAGCCGGCTGAGATTTGTCCAGGGGTATATGGACCGTAGAGCCAAATTGGGTTGATCGAGGCAACAGCTCCCAAGAATGCAGTTACGCCAAAGACGATAAAGAAGAAGCCGCCTGCCTTTGCCATATACACAGGCATTAATGGGTAACCAACAACGTTCTTTTCAGTTCGGCCAGGGCCTGGATACTGGGTGTGCTTCTGGTACCAGACCAGCATTAAGTGAACAGTAATTAGCGCAAGGAAGATTGCGGGAAGTAAGAGCACGTGCACGGTATAGATTCTTGGAATAAATGCTTCACCGGGGAACGCACCACCAAATGCAAAGTAGGCAAGGTAAGAACCCACCAGAGGTAGGGCTTGAATGATTGCTTCAGCGATACGGATTCCTGTTCCAGATAGAAGATCATCTGGCAGCGAGTAACCAAGGAAGCCTTCAACGATTCCGAGGGTCAGCAGTCCTACACCGATAATCCAGTTGAACTCACGTGGCTTACGGAAAGCGCCAGTGAAGTAAACGCGAAGCAAGTGCACAACGATGGCCGCCATAAAGATAAGAGCGGCCCAGTGGTGAATCTGTCGCATAAGTAATCCACCGCGCACCTCAAAGGAGATATGCAGAGTTGAAGCGTACGCCGCTGACATCTCTAACCCCTGAAGAGGTTCGTAGCTGCCCTCATACACAACTTCACGTTGAGAGGGGTCAAACCAAAAGGTTAAGAAGGTTCCCGATAAGAGAAGTATGACGAAAGAGTAAAGAGCGATTTCGCCCAACATGAATGACCAGTGATCAGGAAAGACCTTTGTTAGGTTCTTCTTCATCCATTTGGCCGCACCTGTGCGGTCATCTACATAGGATGCAACGTTTCCTGCGATTCTTTCACGTGCTGTCATGATGAGCGCTCCCAGAAGCTAGGTCCGACCGGTTCATTAAATGGTGCTTGTGCAACGAGGTAACCCTCTGCATCGACGGTGATTGCCAGTTGCGGAAGGGGACGCGCAGCAGGTCCAAATATCACCTTGGCGGCGCGGGTTACATCGAATGTGGATTGATGACATGG
>CAIMCU010000182.1 GCA_903839585.1 uncultured Actinomycetes bacterium
AAAATGCGCTTATCAAAGGTGTCTTCAATATTATCGACGCCTACATTATCTTGACCTACATCCCACTTTGGAATGTACGCCTTCTCGCGATGAAATCTATCAAATGTTTCTATTGCAAAAGAAACCTCTGGGATTGCAACCCGTAACCTCGCAACAGATTCGCGGAGGTCTTTCGCAGAAATTGGAAACTCTTCTAGCACCTTCTCTGTTCGAAGATCATAGGTCAAACCACCATTGCAACAGATCGCATGCCCAATATCGAAGGTTTGTGAAATCTCTGGCATCCACCGTGGTGGTCGACCTGTAACAAAAAATATCTCTACACCTAATTCATGGGCACGTTTAAACGCTGCAACCGTTCTCTTTGTGATTGGTCCATCGTGAGGGACGATCGTTCCATCTAAATCCGTTGCAATTAACTTTGGGCGACGGGTCACACAAGCTCAAATCGCTTCATTCCTAAGAATGGTTGTAGGGCGGCTGGAACGTTTACCGTGCCATCTGAGTTCTGGTGGTTCTCTAAAATCGCCACAATCATGCGTGGGATCGCAACTAAGGTTCCGTTTAATGTTGCAACAGCCTTTGTTCCATCAGCATCCTTATAGCGAATGTTGAGTCTGCGGGCTTGGAACTCTGTGCAGTTCGATGTGCTCGTAACCTCACGATAAGCATCCTGCGTCGGAATCCACGCCTCAATATCAAATTTGCGGGTGGCACTAGATCCTAAATCCCCTGATGCAACATCGATCACCCGATACGGAATCTCCATGGCGTTAAGGAAATCCTTCTCCCATTGCAAAAGACGTTTGTGCTCCTCTTTCGCATCCTCAGGTTTACAAAATGAGAACATCTCAACCTTATCGAACTGGTGCACGCGAATAATTCCACGTGTGTCTTTGCCATAAGAACCGGCTTCACGTCTAAAGCAGGTTGAGTAACCTGCGTAGCGCATCGGAAGTTTCTCAGCGGGAAGAACCTCATCCATATGGAAGGCTGCAAGTGGAACCTCAGAGGTTCCAACTAAGTAGTAATCATCCTTTTCAAGGTGATAAACGTTTTCAGCGGCTTGACCTAAAAACCCTGTTCCCTCCATCGCATGCGGTTTGACTAAAACCGGTGGGATAACAGGGGTAAAGCCAGCCTTAAGCGCGCTTGAAACCGCATAGTTAACGAGAGCAAACTCGAGCATCGCTCCGACACCGGTTAAATAGTATGAACGTGATCCTGAAACCTTCGCACCGCGTTCGGTATCGATGGCGCCAAGTAACTTACCTAACTCAACGTGATCCTTGGGTTCAAACCCTTCCTTTGAAAAGTCGCGGGGTGAACCAATGTGTTCAAGGGTTACAAAATCTGCTTCTCCACCTATTGGTGCTTCAGGATCAAGGATGTTTGAGAGTGCAAGAGCGATTGCATCAGCTTGTGCCTCTATCTCAGAGCGTTTTGCATCAGCGGCTTTGACCTTATCTGCAAGTGCTTTTGCGTTTTCTAGTAGCGCAGCTTTTTCATCACCTTTTGCAGCACCTACTGATTTGGAAAGAGTGTTTTGCTCGGCGCGAAGGGTTTCAAACTCGGTAATTGCAGAACGACGAGTTTCATCTAGAGCTAAAACCTTATCGACGATAGTTACATCTTCGCCGCGACCTTTTTGAGATGCGCGAACAACATCTGGGTTCTCTCGTAAGAACTTGATATCAATCACTCTTAACGCACCTCTCGTGGATATGAACCCAGGAATCTAATCTCATCGCAGATAGCTTCAAGATCCTTAACCGCCTGGCCTACCCCTGCATCATCGATGTGGCCTTCAACATCAATGATGAAATGGTAGTGACCGAGCTCGCGTCCAGTTGGACGACTCTGAATAAATGTCAGGTTTACTTCATACTTTGCAAAAACTGAGAGGATTTCAAGCAGCGCACCTGCATGGTCGATATCTATAAAGACCGCTAGAGAGGTTCGATCATTACCTGTAGATACTGTCTTGAGCCCCGGCTTATGGGCTAGAACAAATCGAGTAACCGCCCCGTTGTTATCGCCGATATCTTGGGCGATAACCTCTAATCCAAAGTGTTCAGCCGCAGCAGCAGATGCAATCGCTGCATCAAACTCGCCACGAGATATCGCTTCAGCTGCAGCAGCGGTCGAAGCTGTAGGGATGAGCTCTGCATGGGGATAGTTTTTTGCTACATAGGTTCTGCACTGTGACTCCGCATGGGGATGGGTTGCAATTCTATTAATCGCTTTATTCCCCGGCTTAACCATCAGAGCAAAGGAGACGGGAAGGGTTACCTCGCCGGTAATTACCAACGGTGTTCCCGTTGCTAACTCATCCAAGGTTCGGGCTACAACGCCTTCAACCGAGTTTTCAATCGGCACCAGCGCATACTCGGCTTGCCCGCTTCGGACAGCATCGAGAGTGGCGGTCACATTTGCGTAAGGGGTTCGGGTGTCTGAGCTTTGCGTAATCTTCTTAAGAGCCGCCTCTGTGAAGGTCCCGACAGGACCTAAATACGCGTATGTGCTCACCGGTTAAGGATAGCCGAGCACGCTCACAGCTTGCGACGCTACTTACTACGTGATGGCCACCATTAGGCTTAACCGTATGAGCCGATACTTCTTCGAAGCGAATGCGAGATCTGCTGTCGGCCTTGTTCGAAATGGAAATGAAGACTCCGCTCTTATTAGCTCTCAAATAATTGCTGTGGCGGATGGAATGGGCGGACATGCCGGGGGTGAGGTTGCATCATCTACTGCGATTAAAACCCTTGCCTCATTAATCCCTGTCATCACAGATAAAGATATTGATGAAGAGTCCTCTGAAGACTTGTTTATTAACTCTCTCTACTCCGTAGACTCTCAAATCAAAGCTGTCTCCGATGAAGAGCCGGCTCTAGAGGGGTTAGGTACAACTTTGACTGCTCTCTTTGTCCAAGGCGAAAGCATCTCCCTCTTACACGTTGGAGACTCGCGTGCTTACAGACTCCGCGGAAGTAGCTTGGAGCAGATTAGTGTCGATCACACAGTTGTTCAGGAGCTCATCTCAAAGGGTGCAATCTCACCGAGTGAAGTCTCAGAGCATCCGCAGCGATCTATGTTGACTCAGGCGTTAATGGGCTCTGGAAATGTTGAGCCTGTACTGCAAATCTTCGAAGCAAAGAGCAAGGATAGGTTTTTACTTTGTAGTGATGGACTTTCAGGGGTGCTCACAGAGAAAGAGATTAAATCACTTATTAAAGGAAAGAGTCGAAGCCAAGCTATCGACGCCCTTATCGATGCTACATATATAAATGGTGCTCCAGATAATGTGACTGTAGTAATTGCCGATGTCTCAGAACAAAGTGACCAGGGGTTAGAGAAGATAGGAGCTGCGCACTCATGAGCAAGCTTCTTGGTGATCGCTACTTACTGGGTGCCATGATCGGAACCGGCGGAATGGCCGATGTCTTTATCGCACAGGATCAACGTTTATCCCGTGAAGTTGCGATCAAGATTCTGCGCAGCGATCTAGCTAAGGATCAAACCTTTGTTTCACGATTTAGAAAAGAGGCGCGCGCAGCAGCGGGCTTAAGCCATCCAGGAATCGTTGCCGTTTACGACTCAGGTGAGGATCCATCTCCATACATAGTTATGGAGCTTGTCTCCGGCCACACTCTTCGAGACTTAATCCATAACGGGGAACGTCTGCCTTTAGAACGAGCACTACAAATCGGTGCCGGAATTCTTGAGGCTCTTGAATACTCACATGAGCGAGGAATTATTCACCGCGATATCAAACCTGCAAACATCATGATTACAGACCAAGGTGATGTCAAAGTTATGGACTTTGGTATCGCGCGTGCGATGGATGATCTTGGCGCAACGTTGACAAGTCCATGGAACATAGTTGGAACCGCTCAGTACCTATCTCCAGAGCAAGCACTTGGTGAGAGCGCCGGCGCCGCTAGCGATATCTACTCAACCGGATGCTTACTCTTTGAACTCATTACTGGACAGCCGCCCTTTACTGGTGAAACACCGGTTTCAATCGCCTATCAACACGTCTCCGGTGCAGCACCACTAGCTCGCACAATTACACCAGAGGTACCAGAGGGCGTCGAAATCTTGCTCGCTGTTGCTTTGTCAAAAAAGATCGAGGATAGATACACATCTGCGCAGGCGATGCTAGATGATGTTCAAAAACTTCGCGGTGGAGAAAGTATCTCTACAAAGATTGCGCGCGGACCTCTTATCTCACGTCGCAGCGCGGTTGTAAGCGGCCTAGCTCTTCTTGTCATAGGTATTGCGGCTGCGGTGGGCTTCTCATTGACTGGAAACCCTGGTGGTTCTATCGGCAATCAAGTACCTAACGTCGTTGGTTTAACCGTTGAACAAGCTAGAGCTTTGTTAACTGATTACACGGTAACTTTGCAGCGCGCGCACGACCCAGCAATTCCAAAGGGTCGAATCGCAAGTCAGATCCCTTTTGCAACCTCACAAGCACCCAAGGGATCGGCGGTTGTTTTAACGGTTTCAGATGGACCTGGAGATGCAACGGTTCCAGAGAATCTCATCGGAATGTCTTTGATCGATGCACGGGCTGAGTTAGCTGCATCTGGTCTGGTCATCGCGCGTACTGAAGCATCTTCATCTGATCAACCGCAAGGAACCGTCTTGAGCGTCTCCCCTGAACCAGGATCAATAGTTACTGCGGGTACGGGAATTGTCTTAACTATTGCAAGTGGTGAGGTCGAGGTACCAAACCTGATCGGTGTTGAAAGTGGTCAGGCAAAGACTCAACTAATTCAACTTGGCTTCTTGTTTAAGGAGTTTACTGATTACGATCCAACTCAACCGATTGGTTTTGTAATCCGACAGTCACCTGAACCTGGGACTACTCAGACTATTGGTAAGTCGGTAACAATTGCTATTAACAAAGCCCCGTAGTTAGCGCCCAACAACCGGAGCTAAACCAACTGATTTTGCGAGCGCATTCTTATCGCCGCATTGAGTTAGCCAGTTAGCTAGCATGAGGTGTCCATGCTCGGTTAATACAGACTCGGGATGAAACTGCACACCCTCAATCGGCAAACTCTTGTGGCGAAGTGACATCACAACCCCCGACTCTGTTCTGCCCGTAATGGTAAGAACATCTGGAACCGTGTCTGTCTCAACAGCCAGTGAGTGGTATCGGGTTGCAGTAAATGGAGAAGGTAGATTTTGCATTACACCTTGACCTTCATGAAAAACCTGTGAAGTCTTTCCATGGAGTAGCTCCGGTGCGCGCGAAACTGTCGCACCAAAGGCGACGCTAATTGCTTGGTGGCCGAGGCAAACACCAAAGAGTGGAATCTTCTTTTCAGCGCAGTAGTTAATCAGTGCGATGCTAACTCCGGCATCCTCTGGAGTGCCAGGCCCTGGTGAGATAAGAACGCCATCAAAGTTAGATGCCTCTTCAACTTCGATCGCATCGTTGCGAACCACGGTGCACTCTGCTCCAAGCTGGCCAAGGTACTGAACCAAGTTAAAGACGAAGGAGTCGTAGTTATCGACTACCAAGATGCGGGTCATGGGGTAATTCTGACCTATATTCTGAAGTTGGCGCGCTGGCGTTTTTCATTCAAATACCTGTAACCTTGCCGCTATGCCTAAGTCAAAGTTACGCAAGAAGGTAAAAGAGGGCCACGCTCATTTAGAGCAGGTTCACGCAGCAGAGCCTCACATCATCGCTGAAAGCCCAAAGTGGTTTGCACCGGTGATGGTCGCTAACTTCCTCATCGGTCTCTTCTGGATCGTTATCTTCTACGTGACACAGACCCAGTACCCAGTCCCAGGAATCGGTGCCTGGAACATGGTTATCGGCTTTGGCTTTATCGGCGTGGGCTTCGGCTTAGCTACCCGCTGGCGCTAACTCAATTCTCAGCAATCTCTCAGCCTATGGGAGCATTCTGGGGTCATGACAAAGAATGATGTGCCAGAGGTCAAGAGCGCTCACCGCATCCTCGTAGTCGATGATGAGTCAAGCATTAGCGATCTCATCGCAACAAGTCTTCGCTTCGTAGGTTTCGATGTTCGAACCGCAGCTACTGGTTCACAAGCCCTCACCATCGCAGAAGAGTTTAAACCCCATGCACTTGTCTTAGATGTGATGCTGCCTGATCTTGATGGTTTTGAGGTGTGCAGACAGATTAGGAATGAAGGGCTAAACATCGGTGTCCTCTTTCTAACAGCCAAAGATGGCATGGAGGACAAGGTCGCCGGCTTAACTATCGGTGGCGATGATTACATGACAAAGCCCTTTAGCCTTGAAGAGTTGGTTGCGCGTTTGCGTGCACTTCTTCGGCGCATAGGTGTTGCAGAGATTGCAACCGATGATGAAAAGATTCGATTCGCAGATCTAGAACTAAACGAGGCCACGCACGAAGTTCGCAGAGCCGGAAACCTTCTTGAGCTCTCACCAACTGAGTTCACACTACTGCGCTACCTTTTGATAAACGCCGATCGAGTTGTCTCCAAGTCGCAGATTCTTGATCACGTATGGCAGTACGACTTTCGCGGTGATGCCGGAATTGTTGAAACCTATATTTCCTACCTTCGAAAGAAGATAGACGCCTACGAACCCGCATTAATCCACACTGTACGTGGTGTTGGATATCGCTTAAGGCTTCCAGCGAGCAAATGAGAATCAATAACCCTG
>CAIMCU010000183.1 GCA_903839585.1 uncultured Actinomycetes bacterium
CACCGGTGTAGCGACGCTCCCCCGTTACCGCTGGGTGAAGGTGGCGGTTTGGATTTAGCGATGGACCGCCGACGTGATCAAATCCGATTGTTGTGAGGAAGCCGCCCTGCCATGAACGAAGCCATCCCCAACCATCTGGCTCGATCGCACCGGGTGTAAATGAGTGTGCATGGCGAAAGCCTGCAGGTGAGACCCATTGGGTCGGGATTCCGCGGTAGAGAACTCGACCTATATCGAAGGCACGGTCAACGTTTATCTCAAGCTCAAGCTCGCCGTTGCGAATTCGAAGGATGCGCTGGGCGCGCATATCGCCGTCGATGGACTCAAATAGCTCGCACCCAATGGTTTGCTGTGGGTGGCTGGTGAGCTTTCTAAATTTTTCGCGGTCACCATCTACGCCATAAAGTTTCATGGGGTGAGGGTACATGAACCCTTTTTGGAGGTGGCTACCTCCCAACCTGGCTCCGAATCGAGGGCCAAACTCAACTCGCCCTTTTGGTATCTTTTTGTTATAATTGAGCCATGAACAAAGAACAGGTAAAAGAGACAATCCAGGCGTGGAGAAACATGTCTGATGAAGAAAAGTGGCAGCTCATCGCTGCTGCTGAAGTTACAGCTGCATAGCTGATCCCACCTCAGAGATGAGATGGGCCCCCACAATGTTGTGGGGCCTATTTTTTTGCCCAAAATCAGGGGCAAGTTGCGCTTTGATAACTGCAATAAAGTGAGCACATGTCCAACTACGACGTCATAACAATCGGTCGAGTAGGCGTAGATATATACCCCCTTCAATACGGCGTTGGCCTTGAAGATGTTAAAACCTTTGAAAAGTTTCTCGGTGGCAGTGCCACCAATGTTGCTTGTGCAACCGCTAAGTATGGTTTAAAGAGTGCGGTAATTACGCGCACTGGTAATGATCCCTTTGGAAAGTACATCCATGAAGAGTTAAAGCGTCTGGGTGTATCTGATGAGTTTGTCTCAGGTGTTGAAGGATTGCAGACACCAGTTGTTTTCTGTGAAGTCTTTCCGCCAGATAACTTTCCACTCTACTTCTACCGCAAGCCCAAAGCTCCTGATCTTGAGATCAAAACAGCTGAGTTAGATCTAAACGCGATCAAAAACGCCAAACTTTTCTGGGCTACCGTCACCGGATTATCGGAGGAGCCATCACGTGCGGCCCACTTTGCAGCACTTGAAGCGCGTGGTCGAAAAGAGTTCACCGTTCTTGATCTTGATTACCGCACAATGTTTTGGGACTCCCCTGCCCTTGCCACTGAGCAGGTTGCGAAGGCGCTCGAGCATGTCACGGTCGCTGTGGGCAATAAAGAGGAGTGCGAAGTCGCTGTCGGTGAAAGCGAGCCGATGCGCGCAGCTGATGCGTTACTTGATCGCGGCGTTGAGATTGCAATCGTTAAGCAGGGGCCAAAGGGTGTTCTTGCAAAGACACGTACCGAAACAGTTGAAGTGCCACCTCACTTTGTAGATGTAGTAAACGGCCTAGGTGCAGGCGACTCTTTTGGTGGCGCACTCTGTCTAGGCCTCCTTGAAGGTTGGCCGCTTCGCAAAATCCTCGAGTTTGGAAATGTAGCTGGAGCGATAGTTGCATCACGCCTAGAATGCTCGACGGCGATGCCTACCCGCAAAGAGGTTGAGGCGGTACTGAATAAATGAAGCTTGTATCAAATGGTGCACGGTTAAAGAGAGCGAGAAAAGAATGAGCAACGTCGTCAATCACTGGATCGATAACAAAGAGGTCGCTAGTACATCTGGGCGTACAGGGGCTGTATACGATCCTGCACTGGGTAAAGAGACCAAACGCGTTGCACTCGCTAATAAGGCTGAAATAGATGCTGCCATCGCATCTGCAAAGAAGGCTTTTCCTGAATGGTCTGCAACATCGATTGCAAAGCGCCAATCCATTATCTTCAACTTCCGCGAACTCCTGAACGCCAAGAAGGCAGAGCTTGCTGAAATCATCACGAGCGAGCATGGAAAGGTTCTCTCTGACGCACTCGGTGAGATCACCCGTGGCCAAGAGGTTGTTGAGTTTGCAACAGGAATCCCAAGCGCACTTCGCGGCTCATACTCTGAAAACGTTTCATCAGGTGTAGATATTTACAGCACACGCCAAGCTCTCGGTGTTGTTGGAATCATCTCTCCCTTCAACTTCCCAGCAATGGTTCCGATGTGGTTCTTCCCTATCGCAATCGCAGCAGGTAATACAGTTGTTCTCAAGCCATCTGAGAAGGATCCATCCGCATCCATCTGGCTTGCAAAGCTCTGGAAAGAGGCTGGACTCCCAGATGGCGTATTTAACGTTCTGCATGGAGATAAGGAGGCGGTAGATGGATTGCTGCAATCCCCTGACATTCAAGCAATCTCATTTGTAGGTTCAACTCCGATTGCGCGTTACATCTACGAAGAAAGTGCAAAGACAGGCAAGCGTGTTCAAGCACTAGGTGGTGCAAAGAACCACATGCTCGTACTACCTGATGCTGATCTCGAACTCGTTGCAGATAGCGCGATCAATGCAGGCTTTGGCTCTGCAGGTGAGCGTTGCATGGCAATCTCTGTTGTGGTCGCCGTTGAACCGGTTGCAGATAAGTTGATTGAAAAGATTGTTACTCGAATGAAAACTCTTCGTACCGGTGATGGCCGCCGTGGGTGCGATATGGGCCCACTTGTCACAAAAGAGCACCGCGACAAGGTTGCCGGCTATATCGATATCGCAGTTGCAGATGGTGCAAAGGTGGTTGTCGATGGTCGCGATGTTAAGGCAGATGGCGATGATGCCGGCTTCTGGCTTGGACCAACCCTTATCGATGCGGTTCCAACAACATCAAAGGTTTACAAGGAGGAGATTTTCGGTCCCGTCCTATCTATTGTGCGAGTGAAGTCATTTGATGAGGGTGTGGCGTTAATCAACGCTGGTGCTTACGGAAATGGCACCGCAATCTTTACCAATGATGGTGGCGCAGCTCGTCGCTTCCAGAACGAGATCGAGGTCGGAATGATTGGAATCAACGTTCCAATTCCAGTGCCGGTTGCTTACTACTCATTTGGTGGATGGAAAAACTCACTCTTTGGTGACACCAAGGCGCACGGTGATGAAGGCGTTCACTTCTTCACACGTGGCAAGGCGATTACTAGCCGCTGGTTAGATCCAAGCCACGGTGGAATCAACCTCGGCTTCCCACAGAACTAAGCCATTAACGAATCGAAGATGTGACCTGCGATGAAATGGTTCTATAAGAGCGGTGAGCTAAAAAAGGGGCAGTGGGATGTGCTTTCAACATCCCTTGCCCATACCGGTCTTCGCGTTGGAACCGTTTCATCTGCCAACCCTCTACACATTGAGGCCGATAACCGTGAGCGCGCACTCTTTGTTCTATCCGGTAGTGACATCAACGTTACCTACGGTGATCAAAGCGTTGTACTTCGTGGTCGAAACTCTGTTTTTGATGGTCCAACAGATCACCTTTATGTTCCAGTAAATACTGCAATTAGCATCTCTGGTGATGCTCGCGTTGCGGTTGGCGAGGCACCTGCAACTGTGGCAAAGGCTGCATCCGTTATGAAACGCGAAGATGTTCCGGTATTAATCCGTGGTGCTGGGCGCGAAACCCGTCAGATACATAACTTTGGAATGCCAGATACTCTCGATGCAGATCGCTTAATCGTTGTCGAGGTAATCGTTCCTGCAGGTAACTGGTCTGGAGCTCCTGCGCACAAGCATGATGTGTACGAACCAGGTAAAGAGTCCAACCTTGAAGAGATCTACTACTTTGAGTCTGCGGTTTCTCGCGGTGAAAAGGTAGAGAGCGAAGTTGATCCTGTTGGTTACTTCCGAGGATACGCCTCAGATAACCGTCCCTTTGATGTTACCGCTGAGGTGCGCACCGGGGATGTTGTACTAGTCCCCCACGGTTGGCACGGCCCTGTTGCAGCAGGCCCTGGTTACGACCTCTACTTCTTTAATATTATGGCTGGACCAGATCCTGTTCGCGAATGGAACGTAACCGACGATCCACACCATGCATGGATTCGCGAGAGCTGGAAGAGCCAAGAAGCTGATGCACGTCTGCCCTACGGAAGAGAGTAAAGAAGATGACAACTAAGCCAATGAGTGTGAGCCAAGCCGTTGTTGAGTTTCTTGCGCATCAGTACACAGTCGATGGCGACTCCCGTGAGCGCACTATTCAGGGAGTCTTTGGAATCTTCGGTCACGGAAACGTTGCAGGTGTTGGACAAGCGCTCAAGCAGCTCTCCGTTGAACAACCATCTCTTATGCCTTACTACCAAGCACGCAATGAACAAGCGATGGTGCATGAGTCCTCAGCCTTTGCTCGCATGAAGCGACGTCGCGCAACATTTGCCTGCACAGCATCTGTTGGTCCTGGGGCTACAAACATGCTCACCGGTGCAGCTGTTGCGACGACCAACCGACTTCCAGTTCTACTTCTTCCTTCAGATACCTTTGCAAACCGCGCACCAGATCCTGTCTTGCAGCAGTTAGAGCAGCCATATGATGCAACCCTTACAGTCAACGATGCGTTCAAGCCACTTTCAAAGTTCTTTGATCGCGTAACCCGCCCAGAGCAGATCTTCTCCGCGATGTTGCAGGCTATGCGTGTGCTTACCGACCCAGTTGAAACCGGTGCAGTCACAATCTGTCTTCCTGAGGATGTTCAAGCAGAGATCATCGATGTTCCACTTGAGTTCTTAGCTGATCGCGAATGGCATATCAGACGTCCACGTCCTGATGCATACGTCTCTCACAACGCATCCCTTTCAATCATTAAGGCAAAGCGCCCCTTCATCATCGCAGGTGGCGGAGTTATCTACTCAGATGCCCATGCCGAGCTAAAGCGCTTAGTTGAAGCTACAGGAATTCCTGTTGGAACTACGCAGGCAGGGGTTGGAGCACTTAACTGGGATCACCCACAACTTTTAGGCTCTGTTGGAACAACGGGAACAACTGCAGCTAATCGTTTAGCAAAAGAGGCAGATGTCGTTATCGGCATCGGTACCCGCTACAGCGACTTTACAACCGCATCACGAACAGCTTTCCAGAACCCCGATGTTAAGTTCATCAATATAAATATCGCATCCTTTGATGCCTACAAGCACGGTAGCTCAATTCCAATCATCGCCGATGCACGTGAGGCTCTCAAAGAGCTCAACGCTGAACTTGGTGGATACCGGGTAGAGCCAACCTATGCTGCACTCATTCGCAATGAGAAGAAGTCATGGGATGAGATAGTTGATGCAGCATTTGTAGATAAGAAACTTTCAAAGCCAAGCCAGACTGAGATTATTGGCGCAGTTCAAAGCCAGAGCGATCCTCGCGATGTTCTTATCTGTGCTGCAGGCTCACTTCCAGGTGATCTACATAAGTTATGGCGTGTGCGTGATCCACTTGGATATCACGTTGAGTACGCCTTCTCCTGCATGGGTTATGAGATTGCAGCTGGTTTAGGTGTTGCTCGGGCAGACTCAACCCGCACACCAATTGTCATGGTCGGAGATGGCTCATACCTAATGATGCACACTGAGATGGTCTCGGCCGTTGCTGAGGGTTTGAAGTTTGTTGTTGTTCTTATTCAAAACCACGGCTTTGCATCTATCGGTCACCTTTCAGAGACCGTTGGTTCACAACGCTTTGGAACTAAGTACCGCTTCCGCGATGACGCAGCAAACAACTTTGAGCAAGGCGATCAACTACCGGTAGATCTAGCTACCAACGCCGAGAGCCTTGGTATGAACGTCATCCGCATTGAGGAATCACCCAATGCGATTGCAGATTTGATGGCTGCGGTGAAGGCTGCAAAAGCTCATCCAAAGGCAACCTTGATTCATATCAACAGCGATCCACTGATCTACTCACCAAGCGGTGAAAGCTGGTGGGATGTTCCAATCCCTGCGGTCTCAACATTGGAGTCAACTCAGAAGGCTTACGATGCTTATAAAGAGGCGGTTAAGGCGCAGAAGCCACTACTTGGCAAGGGATCGATCGAGCGCAGTTAAATATAGTTAACTGTAACTATCGGCTTTGAGATTGATAATGAGTACTGATCACTCTTTGCATCTGCAACTCTAAAGAAGCAGATCATTTTGGTTCCGTACTTCTTCTGCTCTGCCCCTGGATCTGGAAAGAAGTAAGCAAAGGTTAAGGTTGCTGGCACATCTGCCCCGTTGATCTTGCTTCGGGCAGCTTTTGAGCAGGCAGTGGACGCCTCTTTTTGTGCTGCATCGCTAGATAGGTTCTTTGCCTTCAACTTTGTAATCGAATACACCTCATAATGGTGTGGGCTCTTACAACTGGTGGCATACAAGGTTTTGTAGTTTGTGGTGCTCCACTTATGTGACTTTGTTGGTGATTTATCCGCTGCGTAACAGCCAATCTTTGCATCTAAGTAGAAGGTGCCTGCGGTTGCAGCATTGGATGCGGGAGCAAGAAGAGAGAAAACAAGGGTTGCAGTAAGGAGAGTTTTCTTCACACTTTAATCTTAGCGAATGCGCACTCTCACCAATCGATGAGAGGGCGCATTCAACTATCTGTAGCCCCGAAGGGATTCGAACCCTCGTAGCTGACTTGAGAAGCCAGAGTCCTAGGCCGCTAGACGACGGGGCCGTGCCAAAAAATACTAGGA
>CAIMCU010000184.1 GCA_903839585.1 uncultured Actinomycetes bacterium
AGACAAACCGCCACCCGAAAATTAATTCTAAGCGGCGGTTAATCCGAGCGGACGACGGGGTTCGAACCCGCGACCTGAACCTTGGCAAGGTTCCGCGCTACCAGCTGCGCTACGTCCGCATTTTGTGCAGGGGCAAATCTAGCGCAGCCAGGGCTAATGCGCCAAAGGCATCATTTTCACCGTAGCGTTACCGCGTGGATTTGAATCTGAGCGATGCCCCCTATGAATTCTGGATGGGTGGTAAGCATGCGACAAAGTTGGTCGAGATTTCCAAAGACCCAGCGGTTTTAGATGACGGAAACTTCTGGGCTATCTCTACAACCTTTGAAGGGGGATTTACCTTTGCACGTTTCGACAAAGTAGTTGATGAGGAGTTCACCGCACCTAGTTGGACCCCGATAGAAAGCCGATGGAGGTCGACTCTCAATCGTTTGGAGTACATCGAATATGTTAAATCTGCTCAACAGGAGATTTCCGAAGGCTTGATTTATCAAGTAAACGCTTGTCGAATTTTGAGTACCGGCGGTGTTGTTCAGGGATTGAACTCTCTCTTCAAAGAGCTCCTGCGCGCAAACCCAGCTCCCTTTGCCAGTTATTTGAAACTACCCACTTTGGAAATCGCCTCAGCATCTCCTGAACTCTTTATTTCCCGTTTAGGAAATCGAGTAAAGAGCTCACCCATAAAAGGTACTCAAACACTTAATGAAGAGGGTTTTAGTCAGAAAGATCAAGCTGAGAACATCATGATCGTTGATTTGATGCGCAACGATCTAGGACAGATATGTTCCCCAGGAAGCATTGAGGTAGAACACCTGCTGCGAAGTGAAGATCATCCTGGAATTAGACACCTTGTTTCAGATGTTGTTGGTGACTTAAAGCCGGGAACCTCCTGGGCACAAATTCTTGAAGCACTGTTACCTCCAGGATCTGTAAGCGGAGCGCCAAAACATTCAGCGCTCAAAAGCATTTCAAAGCATGAAAAAGGTGCGCGCGGCCCATACTGCGGTGCGCTGGGGTGGATTCAAGGTGATTCCTCCGTGCTCTCAGTTGCGATAAGAACTTTTTGGAAAGAGACGGATAACGTACTTCGCTTTGGTACCGGTGCGGGAATTACATGGCAAAGTGATGCAAACTCCGAATGGGAAGAGACTGAGCTCAAAGCGATGAAACTCCTCTCCATAGCAGGAGGCGAACTCTCATGAAGATTTGGCGCAACAGCGAACTTATCGAAGAGAGCGTTAGCGGCTTTGAGAACCTCTGGCCAACTGGCACAGGACTCTTCGAAACTTTAAGGACAAGTTCGGGAAAGGTCTTTGAGTTCAATCGACATATGCGTCGTGCATTAAACTCATCGATCGTTTTGGGAATCAAGCTGCCAGCTGAAAATCTGATTCGGAACGCGGTAGCTCAACTTCTGGAATCACAGCCGCAAACAACCGGCAGATTAAGAATGCACTTTGCTCAAGATTTTTTTGCCGCTTCCCACGCACCTTATGAAGAGTTACTTGAAGAGGCTGATTTGATTTCTTGTGAGTTCTCTGAAAAAGGCATGCAGCATAAAATGTATCCATATACCCAAAGGCTTCAACTTCTTGAGAGCGCACAGGAACAGGGAGCCGATGATTTAATTTTGTGGGATCCACGTACAGAAATGATTCTCGAATCCTCGGTCTCAAACATTCTTTTCCAAATTGATGATGTCTGGGTGACTCCTCCGATAGGAGTAGGGATACTGCCGGGAGTTGTGAGGGCGGTTTCCATAGAGCGATGCGGGGTTGCTGTCCGTGCGATCACTTACTCCCAGCTCAAAGATGTGCAGCAGGCGATTCTTGTCTCAAGTTTGAAGGTGGCACAGCCGGTGCGTTCAATCAATGGCAGGGTGCTAGTAAATACGCAGATAGCGCACGCGATGAGCGCGCAAATCAGGGCAAATTACGAACTCAGTTCGGTAGGCTAAGCAACATGTCCGAGATCGCAATTAAAGTTGATGGTTTGGCGCAAAGAGTAGATGCGCAGACCAAGCCAACTCAGATCTTCGCCGAGTCGAAAGAGATCGTCGTCTGCAAGATCAATGGAGTCCTACGTGATCTCTGGACCGATTTAGTTGAAGGAGATGAGGTTGAAGGCGTAGCAATCTCCTCACCAGAGGGTCTAGCGGTTCTGCGACACTCAACAGCGCACGTTATGGCGCAAGCGGTACAGCAGAGTTTTGATCAAACTAGATTGGGAATCGGTCCACCGATAACTGATGGGTTCTATTACGACTTTGATCCACAACGTCCATTTAACCCTGAGGACTTAGACAAGATCGAAAGCGCTATGCGCAAGATTGTTAAAGAGGGTCAGAGATTCAAGCGACGCGTAACAACGGAAAAGGATGCGCTTAAGGAGCTTGCGCACGAGCCGTATAAGTGCGAACTTATCGGGATCAAATCAGGAGCAGGGGATGAGGCCAGCGTCGAAGTTGGTGGAACAGAGTTAACGATCTATGACAACTTGGGTCGCGATGGTCAACCGGTCTGGTCCGATCTCTGTCGAGGACCACATCTTCCTTCAACCAAGCACATTCCGGCGTTTAAACTGATGCGTTCTGCAGCCGCGTATTGGCGGGGTTCAGA
>CAIMCU010000185.1 GCA_903839585.1 uncultured Actinomycetes bacterium
ACGCATCGATAACACCTTCCTCTGCACTCGCACCAATAACACATCCGCCAACAAAGTGAGCGGTAAAAGGAGCACCGATGAGATCACCGTAGTGACCACCAGGGACTCCATCATATTTCTCAGCGATCTTTCGTACCGACTCATTTGCAGCTGGAATATACGTTGCATTTGGCTGGGATGAATCATTTTGTGAAGTAAGTTTGAATCCGAAGATGGAACGCTTTCCTCTTACCTTCAAGGATGAGTCAACATCCTGCATAACAAGTGCGATAACGGTCCGCTCACTCCATCTGCGCACATTAAAGATTCGAATGAGCAAAGTAGGTTGTGAGAAGAACTGCTTCCACCAATGCTTTCTGCGCTGCTTTGGATTTGATCCATCCGTCATAATTGTTTGCAGCAGACCCATTGCGTTGCTGCCCTTGCCGTAACGAACCGGTTCAATGTGGGTATGTTCATCAGGAAAGAAGGAAGAGGTAATCGCACTCCCTTCGCTAAAATCAACGTTGTGGTTCTTCATCAATGCGCCGGTTAATGCCTCACTATTTGTACGTGAAAGTTCACCGAGTCTGTCAGATAGCTTAGGTAAGCGCTTTTTCGCCTTCATCTTATGAAGCAGTTTCTGTGTATTAAATGTTCCTGCAGCGACAACTAACTCTTTTGAAAGAAACTCTCGTTTACCAGCCTTGATAATCCACTTTCCATCTTCACGTTGATAGAAATCGGTAACTGTTGTGCGTGGAAAGACCTCAACGCCGGCTTTTTCTGCCAAACCCAAATAGTTCTTTGGAAGTGTGTTTTTCGCGTTGTGTCTGCAACCTGTCATGCACTCACCACAGTTTGTGCAGCCTGAACGCGCAGGTCCCTTACCCCCAAAGAATGGATCATCCTTTTTAACTCCAGCTCCTTCGCCAAAGTAGACCCCAAGCGGAGCCATCTTGAAGGTATGCCCAACACCCATCTCTTCCGCGGCGTACTTCATCGCTGCATCACTATTTGAAAAGAATGGATTTTCAACAACACCAAGCATTCGACGAGCTTGGTCATACCAAGGCAGAAGCTCTGATTTCCAATCGGTAATCGAGGCCCACTGTGGGTCGTTGAAGTACTTATCTCCAGGTTGATACAAGGTGTTGGCGTAGACCAATGAGCCGCCGCCTACACCTGCACCACATAGAACTAATACATCGGGCAGAAAGTGAATACGTTGAATCCCGTATAACCCGAGTTTTGGAGCGAAGAGAAACTTGTTTAAGCGCCATGAGGTCTTAGGAAAATCCTTGTCCTCAAAACGTTTTCCCGCTTCAAGGACTGCAACTGAGTAACCCTTTTCAGCGAGTCGAAGCGCAGTAACCGAACCACCAAATCCGGATCCGATTACTACGACATCGAACTGCTGAGTTTTAGCCACGATTTAAAGGGTAATACCTTTCGTATCCTCATCGCGAATATTCCATGAAGTTCCGTAGGATTCCAGGAGATCGAGGAATGGTTTTCCATCAAACCACTCAGGTCCGTTTACACCTTCAGGAACCCAGATACCTTTATGAATTAACTCCATTGCGATAACTGGATTTATCGCTGTCTGCCATACAACGGCTTGATCACCGTACTCAGACATAGACCATTCATTATCTACGACGTTGTACATGTAGCAGGCGTAAGGCTTTCCAGCTTTATCAAGACCCTTAACAAGTGCACCCGCACAAGTTTTACCTCGCATGCGCTCACCAAGTGTTGCAGGATCTGGAAGTGAAGCAGCGAGAAGGTCGCGAGGTGAAACCGCATGACCTTGAACATCAACTGTGTCTTTTCTATCCATACCTAGCATGTGAATAGTTTTCAACGTTGTGATGAACTGCGCACCAAGTCCGTACTTGAAGTTAACCTTCTTAGCATCGACCTTTTGTGGAATAAGAACTACCTCTTCGTGCTCAACATTTACGCACTCAACGGGTCCGATACCTTCAGGGAAGTCAAAGGTTTCGATCTCACTAAACGGTTCAGTTGTATACCAACCACGTCCATCTTCCCAGACGAGAGGCGGATTAAGACACTCTTCGATGGTTGTCCAGATTGAGAAGGATGGTGCGAAGTCAGCGCCTTCAACAACAAGGTTTGATCCATCGAGAATTGTGATGGAGTCGATTCGGCTAAAGAGATAGTCAGATGCATAACGCGCAAAGACATCGCTCATACCGGGTTCGATTCCCATTCCCACGAGCGCGAAAATCTTTCGCTCACACCAGTTCCAGTCACGAGCGAACTGCTCATCACCGAGCTTTACACCGGTTTCTGTGTTTGGGTAGTGAGGGTGTGGACGCGATAGAGACATCGCCATATCCATGTAGTTAACGTTTTCAATCTCACAAGCCAAGAAGATTGGCATAACAAAACGCGGATCTACCGCGTTAATGACAATATCGGGGTCGGCCTTACGAATGAGTGCTCGAATGTCTTCAAGTTCTGCGGCGTTCACCTCCGCTGCGGAGAATCGTGAATCGTTGACTTTAGTTACGGCTGATTCAGCGCGTGACAGGCTGCGATCTGCAATGACCATTGATGTAATAAATGATCGACGTGATGCGATATTTGCGATTGCCCTGCCAACACCGCCTGCGCCGATAACGAGCGCTTTCATGGTTGGCCTTTCGGTTCTTAATAGTCATAATCGAATTACTATGACTGTATGTGTGAGCTTAGATTAGTCCTCATATAACCTTCTGCCAAGTGCGCGAAGAGTTTACGCAGGTCCCTGTAGCTCAGTGGATAGAGCAACCGCCTCCTAAGCGGTAGGTCGCCGGTTCAACTCCGGCCAGGGACACTCTTTAGAAGTTTATGAATCTTAAGAGAAAATTACTGTGCGATGTCCAACAACAAAGATTTTATCCTCTGCATAAAGTTTTACAGCTTTTGCTAAAACTCGACGTTCAATGTCGCGTCCAAGTGCGATTAACTCATCAGGGGTTGATGAATGAGTCACGTGAGCAACATCTTGTTCAATGATTGGGCCTTCGTCTAAATCAGCAGTAACAAAGTGCGCTGTTGCGCCGATAATCTTCACGCCGCGCTCGTGCGCTTGGTGATAAGGCTTGGCACCTTTAAATCCGGGTAAGAAAGAGTGATGAATGTTGATGATCTTTCCTGGCATAGCGTTACAAAACTCGGCAGAAAGTATTTGCATGTAACGCGCCAAGACTACGAAGTCGATTTCAAGTTCTCTTACCTTGGCGATCAAAACTTTCTCTTGTGCACGCTTATTGGCAGCATCGATTGGCAGGTACATAAATGGGATGCCGTGTGATTCAACAAGCTGCTTTAAATCTTCGCGATTGGAAACAACCAGTGGAATTTCGATTGGTAGCTCGCCGAGTTCAAGCAAATACATTAAATCGCGCAAGCAATGGCTCTCTTTTGTGACCAGGATCAGCGCGCGTGGCTTATTGGCAGTTTCACGGATATGTAATGCGGGGGAGAACTTACCTAGCCCACTATTGAGGCTATTTTGTGCAGCTGCCATTCCTTGTGATGTTTCAAAGCGAGTGCGCATTACAAAGGTATTTGTTGTGTGATCGGTGTATTGCTGATTCTCAATAATATTTCCACCGCAGTTAAGAACTGCGCTCGTCATCGCATGGACAATGCCAGGCTGGTCTGCACATTGCAGA
>CAIMCU010000186.1 GCA_903839585.1 uncultured Actinomycetes bacterium
AAACTACAGTTACAACACTGCTTGCTCAGCTTTTTCAAGCGGCGGGAAGAGATAGTGGCTTAATCGGAACCGTTGAAACGCGGATAGGTAAAGATCGTTTTGCCAGTGCCAGAACAACACCTGAGGCAAGTGATGTTCAGGCACTCGCGGCAACGATGCGCGAGCGTCATATGCGTCATCTTGTTATGGAGGTCTCTAGCCATGCAATTGCACAATCTCGGATGAAGGGCTCCCATTTTGCAATTGTTGGTTTTACCAATCTAACTCAGGATCATCTAGATTTTCATGGTTCGATGGATGAGTACTTTGCTGCAAAGGCAAGACTCTTTACCTTTGAGTATGCAGATCTTGGCTTTATTAATATTGATGACAGCTATGGTGCGAAGCTTTTTAAATCAGCAGAAATTCCTGTAGTTTCAATCTCTCGCGATGATACAAAGGCACAGTGGCACTATGTTTCTTATGAAGCAGACTCATTGGGTAATCAGCTCTCTTTACGCGGAACGGGAGGGGTCTTAATTGAGGCTCACACTGTTTTGCGTGGTGGTTACAACTTAGATAACTTGGCGATGGCTGTAGCTATTGCCTGTGAATCCGGAGTCGATCCCGTTGATATTGCAAACATCATTCCATCGCTTACGGGCGCAGAAGGTCGTTTAGAAAACGTTTCACTTGGACAGAGCTTTTCAGCTCTCGTTGACTACGCCCACTCACCTAGCGCCGTAGAAAATGTCTTAAAGAGTGCACAGGGGTTTACAAAGGGAAGGGTTATCGCGGTTCTGGGTTGTGGTGGAGATCGAGATGCTTCAAAGCGCCCTCTAATGGGAAAGGCTTTAGCTGATGGTGCCGATGTTTGCATCTTCACTAGCGATAATCCACGATCAGAGGATCCTGACAAGATTTTGAATCAGATGGTTGAGGGTGTTTCTTACTCGGATCCATCTAAGTTAATCGCTGATCGTCGCGATGCGATCGCATATGCAGTCTCCCTGGCGCAGTCGGGGGATTGTGTTCTCGTACTTGGCAAGGGACATGAAAAAGGTCAAGAGATAAAGGGAACCATTCATCCCTTCGATGATCGCCTTGTATTGGCCGAAGAGATTGAGGCCAAGAGATGATTTCACTTGCTGCCACAAAGATTGCAGAGATAGTCGAAGGAAAACTTTACGGTGAGGATATCTCCGTTACCGCCGCCCCTGTCTTTAACTCAACTCAAGCCACAGCTGGATCGATTTTTCTTGCTTTGAAGGGTCCAGCCCGAGACGGACATGACTTTGTCTCAGATGCCTTTGCACACGGAGCCGTTCTTGCATTAACAACTTCTCAAGTAAGTCAGAGATGCATAGTTGTCGACGATGTCACTAAAGCCCTTGGCATGCTTGCAGCCTTTGTGCGCGCCGAGCTAAAGAACTTAAAGGTGATTGCTATTACTGGATCGCAGGGTAAAACTACGACAAAGGACTTACTCTCACACCTTCTTTCATCTCAGGGCTCAACAGTTGCCCCACAAGGCAACTTCAACAATGAAATCGGAGCCCCATTAACAATCCTTGAATGCACTCAGCAGACCAAGTTTTGTATCGTTGAAATGGGTGCAAGACACATCGGTGATATTGCAGCCCTTTGTCAGATGGCAAAACCAGATATCGGAGTTGTACTCAAGGTAGGTCGTGCACACGTAGGAGAGTTTGGAAGCCAAGAGGCGATTGCCAAGGCAAAGTCAGAGATGATCTCTTCATTACAACCGACAAGTCTTGCCATTCTTGGCGGATACGATGAGTTCACTCCTAAAATGGCAGCACTGCACAAAGGAAAAACAGTTGTGTTCGGCGAGAAATCATCCTTTGAAGTTCGAGCAACCGATATTGAGGTACGTGAAGGTCGCGCACACTTTGATCTTGTAACACCTCAAGGTAGAGCAGCTGTGGGTCTGCAGGTAGTTGGCCTACATCAGATAGCAAACGCCTTGGCTGTTGCAGCCATTGCGGAGGGTTTGGGCTTTAACTTAGATCTCATCGCTCAATCACTATCCATGGCGAAGATCTCAAGTAAGTGGCGTATGGAGATTCACGAATTTGATGGCAAAGTTTTGATAAATGACTGCTACAACGCAAGTCCGGAGTCGATGGAGGCCGCACTTCGCTCTCTAATTCTCTTTGCCCAAGAGCGCGGGGGAGAAGCTTGGGCCTTTCTAGGAAAGATGCATGAACTCGGCGAGTCATCGGCTTCAGATCACGCCCGTGTTGGCACCCTTGCGCAGGAGCTTGGTGTTGATCACCTGGTCTGCATTGGAGCGCCAGAGTACGCAAGGGATATCGTTGTAAAGGATGAAGCGGCTGAGAGTATGAGTATTCATTACTGTGCAGATATTGAGCAGGCCCAGAGCCTCTCACTCATCATTAATGCAGGAGACGTTGCCCTGATTAAGGCTTCTCGCTCTGAGCACCTTGAACTTCTCTCAGATTACATTCTTAAGCATGCAGGAGGTGAAGAGTGAGAGAGATACTTGTAGCGGGTGGATTAGCCCTGATTTTTTCACTTTTCGGAACCCCTGTATTGATTCGTGCTCTTGCAAAGCGAGGTTACGGTCAGATAATTCGCGACGATGGACCAACCTCTCACCACACAAAACGTGGGACTCCAACTATGGGTGGAATCATCATTATTTTAGCCTCCATCGTCGCCTACTTTTGCGCCCACCTCTTGAGTAAAAATGCGGTTACCACCTCAGTACTTCTTGTTATGGGATTAATGGTCGCACTTGGATTTGTAGGTTTCATCGATGATTGGTTGAAAGTTTCCCGACAGAAGTCACTTGGTTTGAAGGCAAAGCAGAAGTTATCTGGCCAAATACTCTTTGCAAGCATCTTCGGATACTTAGGAACACGTTTTCCAGATGGAGATGGTTTAACCCCTATCTCCCTTCAACTCTCCACTGTTCGAGATACTTCAATTACCTTAGGAGTAGGTCTAGTTGTTGTGTGGGTTGCGCTAATGGTGACGGCAACGAGCAATGGAGTTAACCTGACCGATGGATTAGATGGTTTAGCAACTGGTGCAGCTGTCATGACCTTCATCTCCTTTATCCTTATCGGAGTTTGGGAGTTTGGACAAAGCTGCGCAGTTTCCCCTGGAGGTAACTGTTACGTAGTACGAGACCCACTTGATCTTGCGGTCTTTGCAGCCTCCTTGGCAGGTGCGTGTACCGGCTTTCTTTGGTGGAACGCATCACCAGCCAAAATCTTTATGGGAGATACCGGATCGCTCGCACTCGGCGGTGCGTTAGCGGGTATTGCTACCTCTCTTCGCATCGAACTCTTACTGATTCCGCTCGGTGGACTTTTTGTAATTATTAGCGCATCGGTGATTATTCAGATTGTTTACTTCAAATTAACAGGTGGCAAGCGAATCTTCCGCATGGCCCCATTGCAACATCACTTTGAACTAATGGGCTGGGGCGAGGTAACAATCGTTCTGCGCTTTTGGATTATCGCCGGTCTCTGTGTGGCTGCAGGGTTAGGCCTCTTCTATGCGCAATGGGTAGTTAGTTAAGTAGCCAGCACATGCAACCCTCCTTCCTCAACAAGAAACTCCTTATTCTCGGTGCAGGCGTCACTGGTCTGGCGTGCGCAAAGACTCTCAAGGGGATGGGAGCACAGATTACTTTTGCCGATGATGCAGTGCAGTCAGTCGATGGCTTTGTCATCCACAACTCCCAAGGGATTACACCTGCTGATTATGATGCTGTCATCGTTTCTCCCGGTTGGAAAGAGTCCCATCCCTTAATTCAAAGCGCCAAGAGTGCTGGGATCCCACTTCTTAACGAGATTGATATCGCATGGAGTTTGAAAAAATCAGGACAAAGATGGATCGCTCTAACGGGCACTAATGGGAAAACGACCACAGTTGAGATGACAGCTGCAGCCCTGCGTAAATGTGGGATCAAGGCGGTTGCGTGCGGAAACGTTGGTCATACTGTTATTGAAAGCATCTTTGAGGATTATGAAGTTCTCGTTCTAGAGCTCTCATCCTTTCAGATTCATTGGTTGCGTGATGCTGAGTTTGACTCCGTAGCAATCCTTAACATCGCAGATGACCATGTCGATTGGCACGGTAGCTTTAAAGAGTATGCACGCGTAAAGATCTCACTTCTTGAACGCTCAGAGGTAGGTATTTTGAATGCTGATGATGGAGAGATAGTTACTCGAACTACCCATTGGCGCGGAAGGAAGATCTTCTACTCCCTCGATACACCTGCTCCTGGCGAGATGGGTATAGTAGAAGAGTTACTCATTGATCGAGCATTTGTTTCCGATCCACAAGAGGCTTCGATGGTTGCTGAGTTAAAGGATGTTCAACCAAGTGTTCCACACAACATCTCTAACGCTTTGGCCGCTAGTGCACTCGCGCTATCCATTGGCGGCAAGCATGAAAAGATTCAAGAGGCACTGAGAGAGTTTAAACTTGGCCAACATCGCATCCAGACGCTGCTTGTTAAGGATGGCATCACGTGGATTGATGACTCAAAGGCAACAAATCCTCATGCCGCATCGGCTTCGGTAATGTCGGCCCTATCCGTTATTTGGATCGCAGGTGGATTAGCAAAAGGTGCAGATTTCGAGCAGTTGATTTCGCGTGCAAAGTCTCGCATTAAGGTAGCCATTCTCATCGGCGAAGACGCCAATCTCATTAAGCGCGAGCTTGAAAAGCAAGCACCTCATATTGAAGTAGTAGAGATCGCTCAACCTGATGATTACCTCATCGCAGGTGAGTCGAACTCGCTCATGGAGAGCGTCGTTGCAGCGGCTGCCAAGAGAGCGGTCTCGGGGGATACG
>CAIMCU010000187.1 GCA_903839585.1 uncultured Actinomycetes bacterium
ACGAAGTTGCCAATATGCACATCATTCGCCAAATCAGAACCTGGACGTAAGCGCGCGTAAGGGCCAATCACAGAATGATTGCCGACCTTCGCACCATCAACATGACTGAATGCATTGATGGAAACATTTTTACCAATCACGCTATTACGGATGACACAGTAAGGACCAATCTTGGCGCCAGCCGCTAAAGTCACGCAACCTTCGAATATGCAACCCACATCAATAAAGACATCCGCGCCGCACTCCAGCGTGCCGCGTACATCAATACGGGCAGGATCGGCCAGGGATACACCGGCATCCATTAATTGATTAGCGATTTTGAGCTGATACGTCCGCTCCAAAATAGCGAGTTGATCACGACTATTAACGCCGATGGTTTCAAACTCATAATCTGCTTGCGTTGTACGAATGGGCACACCATCTTTAACCGCCATCGCAATCACATCGGTTAAGTAATACTCGCTTTGAGAATTACTGGAACGTAATGCCTTGAGCCACCTTTTCAATGCGTTAGTTGGCAACACCATGATGCCGGTATTAATTTCTTTGATAGCCTTCTGTGCGGGAGTTGCGTCTTTCTCCTCCACAATCTCCCGTACTGAGCCCTCAGCATCACGCACGATGCGGCCATAGCCAGTAGGATTGGTGAGATCTTGTGTTAGTAGAGCCAATGCAGAATCTTGACCACGTACACCATCAGCCAGTTTGGCTAGCTTCGCTAAAGTCTTTTTACTAGTGAGGGGGACATCGCCGTATAGAACCAAAGTTGGCTCTTGCACATCTAATTTGGGTAAAGCCTGCAATAAAGCATGGCCGGTTCCCTTTTGCTCGGCTTGTAACACGGTCGCCACTTTGCCAAAGCTAGGGTCTTCTTGGCTGGCATTTGCTATAAATTCTTTTACATCAGCTGCGCCATGCCCAACAACAACGATAGGCCCTTTTTTAGCCTGCTTGCCCTGCAAGAATAATGCGGTAGTCAGTACATGCTGTAGAAGAGGCTTCCCAGCTAGAGTTTGAAGCACTTTGGGCAAAGCGGATTTCATCCGCTTGCCTTGCCCCGCAGCCAAAATGACGATGTTCATAGGGTGGAATTATAAATCCCTTGAATCATGGTGCCGCAGGCTAATTCATCTAATTGGGCTTCATCAATTGCCTTATCACCAGATGATCTAGCAGCAATACCAGATAACTCGGTCGAGATCTCCAAATTTTGGAAATCAAAGGCCTCGCCATCCATGAGATGGGAAGGCACGATGTGATGCATGGAGCGGAATAGATTTTCGACCCGCCCTGGATATTTCTTTTCCCACTCACGTAGCATTTGCTTCATGGCGCCACGCTGTAAATTGGGCTGACTGCCACACAAATCACACGGAATAATAGGGAAGTTCATATCAGCGGCATAACGCTCAAGCAATTTTTCTGGCACGTAAGCCAGGGGACGGATGACGATATGTTTGCCATCATCAGAACGCAATTTAGGTGGCATGGCTTTTAACTTGCCAGCATAGAACATATTTAACAGTAGCGTCTCCAAGATGTCGTCGCGATGATGGCCCAATGCAATTTTAGTTGCGCCTAATTCGTCAGCGACGCGATACAAGATGCCACGACGCAAACGTGAACATAATCCACAAGTAGTTTTACCTTCTGGAATAACACGCTTCACAATGCTATAAGTATCCTGGTTCTCAATATGAAACTGCACACCCAAATTCTTTAAATAGTTAGGCAAAATTTCTGCAGGAAAGTTTGGTTGCTTCTGATCTAAATTGACGGCAACGATTTCAAAATGGATTGGCGCACGCTCACGTAACTTCAAGAGGATGTCGAGCATGGCGTAACTATCTTTACCACCCGATACACAGACCATGACTTTGTCGCCATCTTCGATCATACCAAAGTCACCAATAGCTTGACCAACCAAGCGACAT
This sequence comes from uncultured Actinomycetes bacterium, assembly GCA_903839585.1. Classification (GTDB taxonomy): domain Bacteria; phylum Actinomycetota; class Actinomycetes; order Nanopelagicales; family Nanopelagicaceae; genus Planktophila. The sequence continues at coordinate 1,935 of CAIMCU010000187.1, forward strand.
AATTTCTTCTCGAGCTTATTTTCTTCGAAAACGGTTTTGCGAGTATCAGTCATAAAGATTAAATTGGTTTCATTCGAAATACTTCAACGCCGACTGAATGGCAATCAGGATATACATCGGGCTTGGCAGTGCTGACGCGCGCAGCCAACACTTTTGGATGGACCAACATTGCTGTCACGATGTCATCACAAAAGGTTTCTTGTAAATGAATATGTCCCTGCGAGGCCCGCGCCTTAATGGTTTCACGCATAAAGTCATAATCAACTACTTCATCCAACTGATCCTGACTTGGAGTATTCATTGCCAGCGGAATATATAAATCGACATTCAGAATCACGCGTTGTTCTGCCTTCTTCTCAAAATCATGTACACCGATATTGATGTAGATCTCATAGTCAC
>CAIMCU010000188.1 GCA_903839585.1 uncultured Actinomycetes bacterium
AACTGAGTTGATTCTCCTTTGGATTTAATGTGTTTGAGATCTGCAGTAGCTGCGCATGAAAGATCGATGCATCAGCTGGGCGACCGTCGGGATCAACGCTAGTTGCTTTGAAGATGAGATCATCTAGCGCTTGCGGGATAGAGGGTTTAATCTCGCTCATCCGGGGAACTCTTCCGTTCACATGCATATAAGCGATTTGAATCGGTTCCTCACCAGAGAATGGCTTTTGCCCAGTAAACATCTCAAAAGCGGTAATCGCAGTTGAGTAAACATCGCTGCGAGGATCTGCAATTCCTCGTTGTACTTGTTCGGGGGATAGGTATGAAACGCTTCCTAAAATAACACTTGACTCTGCTGTCATCGTCTGCCCAAGCAGTGGACCCTTTGCAAGGCCGAAATCAGCGATTTTAATACGACCTTCTTTAGAGATAAGGATGTTCTCAGGCTTTATGTCTCTATGAACTATTCCTAATTTGTGAGCTGCAGCAAGAGCGCTCAGTATCGGCAAAAGGAACTTAATTCCATCCTTAATTTGTAGCGCACCTTGATCGTTGAGAAAGTCACGAAGCGTATGTCCTTCAATCATCTCCATCACCAGAAAGACGGCGGGTACTCCACGTTGATTCCATCCTTGATCTTGTACTGCAACAATATTTGGATGGGAGAGCGCAGCTGCAGCCTTGGCTTCACGTATGAACCGTTCAATAAACTTTTCATCCTGCGCTAAATGCGAGTGCATTATTTTGACCGCAACCTTGCGATCTAGGCGCATATCTACAGCTTCATAAATAGTTGCCATGCCGCCGGAGGCCATTTGGCGAATGAGCTGATAACGCCCATCAATTACCTCGCCGGTTAAGTCAGCCATATTGGCCATTTTAGGTGTGAAGCTCCTACTCGTTGGTGAGGATGAACTCCGCGTTTTCCTGTGTCGAATCCCTTTGAAAGTACTCAGATTGTGAGGTGAGCCATCTCTTCATCACCGCTTCATACTGCTCACCATCTCGTTGAAGGACACGTTTGAGACCAACCTCGTGATCTATCTCTATCCAAATAAGAGCGGTCGATTTTTCTCGGACAGCTTTTTGGCCACTTCCAACCCCTTCGAGTATGAGAAGCTGCCGTGGTTCAAGGGTGATAGCTTCGCGAAACTCGCAGGTTGCCCAATCGTATATCTTCAGAGATATTGGGAGCCCGCTTAAATGAGCAGCAGTAATTGCTTCTAATGTATGTGTTAGCTCATCGCCAAGGGCGTTATCCCAGCCGTTATACAGATCATCCATATGGATAGTGCGCACTGAGTACCTTTGCGAAAAACCTTGACCGATGCTGCCGGCAAGGGTTGTCTTGCCGGCACCAGCTGGTCCATCAACTGCAATTATTGGGCGATCTACCTGGTTACAAAGATCTAATAGTGCGTCGATGAGATGCATACCAACGCCTCCATCCGATAGCAGCTATTACCGTGAAGGCGCCGTAGAGGACGCAGGTGAACCAGTAGCCCAGGGAGGCGTACAAGATTGTTGCCACAGTATCGACTACTAGCCAGAGTGGCCAGGCCTCATACTTTTGGTAGACCATGAGTACTTGTGCGATGAGAGATCCAAAGAATATGAATGAATCTGTCGTTGTAGATGCTGCTCCTATATTGCTAAGCACAGGTGCGAGCAGGAGAGTCAATCCGATCAGCGATAGCAAGGTGAAGAGTCGATAGCGGTTAGTTAATGCAGATGGAGTGGCGCCCTTTGGCTCCCAACCAAACCATCCAAAGATAGCTGCGATAATGAAGACGATTTGAAGAGCAGCACTTGCATATAACTTCGCATCAAGAAAGAAGAATCCATAGAGTGCGCTACTTATCGCCCACCAGGGCCAGGTAATTCTCTTTCCGGTTACGCCAAGACCAACGCCGATGAACGAGGTAAGAGCCGATAGCGCCTCAAGAAGTGAGACTTCGTAGCCCCACGCTGTAAATAAAGTAGATGAAATAAATGACATAACAACACCTTTCCGCATCCGCATTACCGGATGGGTCTAGCGGTCGATCTGAGTTTCAGATCCTCTCAGCCAAGTGCAAGCGGCTCCCGCACGCCAAACCCTAGCGAATACGAGCCACTATCGCTCGCACATACGCAGTTGATGCGACACGAAGCCTTCTCAATGTTGAGGTCTTGGCACGTTTGTTAAAGATGTCATAGCCAATAGCTTCAACCTCATCGACTATTCCGCAGTAGAGCTCACTAGCGGCTTCAATGCAAGGGCGACTGGTTTTATCGAGCATTGCAATTCCTGGCGCTGCCTCAAGCTGCAGTTGGCGAACCCTTGCAATCTGGAACTTTAGAGCTTCGATTATTTCTGGTGTAAGTACGCGCTTTTCTAGGAGCTCTCTCGTGACTCCAAAGCGCGCTAGCTCATCCAATGGCAGATATATCCGTCCGCGCTCTAAGTCTTCCCCAACATCGCGAATAAAGTTCGCTAACTGAAAAGCTATCCCTAACTTTTTTGCAGATTCAAAGGCTGCATCATCGCTATAGCCAAGAACTGGAACCATCTCTAAGCCAATGACAGCTGCCGAACCGTAAACGTACTCAAGCAAATCATCATAACTCTGATACTGAGTAACGGTTAGATCCATCTCCATGGAGTGAAGAAAATCAATAAAGTGCTGATGGGGGATCTTGAAACGTTTTGCAGTATCCACAAGTGCGCGTCCAACAGGATCTTCACTCGTACCGTTCTGTAAACCTGCAAGTACTCCGGAGCTCCATTTTGAGAGAACTTCGGCTTTCTCTTGTGGTGTGAGCGTTGAGGCTAGGTCATCGACTATTTCATCTGCGTATCTAGCAAAACCGTATAGAGCATGCACAAAAGGCCTTTTAGATTTTGGCAGCAGCAATGTTGCCAAGTAGTAAGTCTTACCGTGCAAAGCGTTGAGACGTTTGCACTCTGCGTAAGATTCGCGCAACCTTAAGTCGTAGACTCCAGCAGCGTCTAACTCATTCATTACTTAACTGGTCCAACGATTCTCTCGGCAGCTAATCTTCCCGAAATAAGAACCATCGGAACTCCGACGCCAGGTTGTGTACCAGAGCCTGCAAAGACTACGTTCTCAAAACCTTTTGCAATATTGCGTGGCCTGAAAGGCCCAGTTTGGAAGAATGTATGCGCACTTGCAAAGGGTGCGCCCTCCTCCATTCCTCGCTCCTGCCAATCTAGAGGTGTTGTTAAAACTTCAGTTTCAATTGAAGCGCCAAATCCGTCATAACCACGATCCTCTAAAGTTTTAATCATCTGATCACGGTATGGACCAGCCTGCTTCTTCCAATCGATATCTGCGGTCAAGTTTGGAGTTGGATAGAGAATGTAATAAGACTCCTTGCCTTCTGGCGCAAGTGTTGGATCATCTCGAGTTGGGATGGTAACCAGTACAGATGGATCGGT
>CAIMCU010000189.1 GCA_903839585.1 uncultured Actinomycetes bacterium
CTTTCAGTTATCTTGATGTTTATCGGGGTCAAGTTGATCATGACCTACCTTCATGAAACTTGGAGCGAGATTCCTAAGATTCCTACTCTTATGAGCCTGGCAGTAATCGGAGCTATTTTGGTTGTCTCAACAGTGGCAAGTTTGATCAAGGTCAAGAAGGATCCGACTGTGCATGCTCATGCTGGTCGAGTTACCTCCGGACATGATTCAGATAAGAGCGCCTCATAGTCATAAGATTTACCAATGAGCGCTGAAAAGGTTCGATCAGAGATTCTTGATACGGGTAACCCAAGGATCAAGTCGGCAAGGATCATCATTGATGCTCGGCCTGAATATATCTTTTCGATTCTCAGCGATCCGCGACGTCATTTAGAGTTCGACGGAACTTCAACCATTACCGCAAGCATCAGTGGACCTAAGGAGTTAGTGCTTGGCTCTAAGTTTGGGATGAAGATGCATTTGGGTATGGATTACAGAATTCTCAATACAGTAGTTGAGTATAAGAAGAATGAGCTAATCGCTTGGCGGCACTTTGGTCGATGGAGATGGCGCTATGAGCTGGTAGAACTTGGAGATGGAAGAACTCAAGTTACCGAAACCTTTGATGGCTCATACGCCCCCGAGGCTGCGCAACTTTGGCTGAACTTCCGTAAGGCCTATCCATGGACTCAGTTAGCTGTTGCAAAGAGTTTGGTGCGCCTGAAGGAGCTGGCTGAAAAACCATAACTTAACTCATGCTCTAGAACTGTTCATAAAATAGGTAAAGGTTCCGTTAAACTTCTCATGTGAAGTTCTTGATTTCAGTTATCGATGACCGCTCTGAATCTGGTACGCCAGAGGAGATGGTCGAGATTGATAGGTTCAACGAGAAGCTTCGGGCTAACTCACACTGGATTTTTGCATGGGGTCTTCAATCCCCCGAGACAGCGACGGTTATAGATAATCGAAACGGCGCCAATGTGAGCACTGGTGAGCCATTCTTTGCAGCAAAGGAGAACTTCAGCGGACTCTGGATCATAGAAGCAGAAAATGTGGACGTCGCTCAGTCACTTGCATTTGAAGCATCAAAGGCTTGCAATAGAAAGGTCGAACTTCGCCCGTTGCATTAGGCAGATGTTGAACGTGGTGAAACAGTAATCTCATTCGCCGCAATGCGGTGTGACTTAAAGCTATTGGCTGGTGCATCACTTGGATAACCGATCGCTAGGCCGCACAGGAGTCTGTAATTCTTGGGAACATCAAACTCTTTACGGACAACGTCATCCCAGATCGATACAGCGCCTTGTGCACATGTTCCAAGTCCTCTAGCGTGCGCTGAGAGCATTAAGTTCTCCATCATCAATCCGGCATCGCTTGCCGAAAAGATCCCCAAACTCTTATGTATGTAAATGAAGAGCTCAGTTGGTGCACCGTAGAACTCATAGTTGGTAGCCCACCATTTATCTCGGGCATCCTTGTTTTCTCGGCTAATTCCCATGCTTCCCAGCAGCTCTGCGCCCAGTCTCATAGAGCGCGGCTTTAAATCCTTTGAGTATGGCTTTCCAACCAACCTATTACTTGTTGGAAGACCGTACCGGGTGAGCAGTAAAGTGATTTTTCCGAGCAACCCTTTGCGCAGATTCTTAGAGACATTTGCCCAGCGATTTAGGAACTCTTTACTGATTCTCTCCTTAACCTCTCCTTCAGCTATCGCTACTAAGAATGGACGAGTATTGGACCAACTTGGCGCTGTCATCGCATCTTCGAGAACCTCATTAAGTAAATCTCGAGGAATGGGATTGGAGAGAAAGTCTCTTGTTGATCTTCTCGACGCCAAGAATTGAGAGATTTGAGTGGGTGAGAGCTCTGGTTTCGCTGAATTCATGTGCTCACCCTATGTGTTCAGGCTGAACTTGGTCGAGCAGCCATGTAAGTGCGTTGGTAGAGTTTGAGAGTCTAAAGAGAGCGGAGTAATTCATGTCTGATTCAGTAAAGTGTCCAGTCCCACACGGTTCGCACACCCAGGTAAGTACATCTAACTATCAATGGTGGCCTAACGCGCTTAACTTAGACATCTTGCATCAGCACGATACGAAGGTAAACCCTCTCGGAGCCGACTTTGATTACCACGAGGAGCTCAAGAAATTAGATGTTGATGCTCTTAAGAAAGATCTCCATAAGTTCATGCTCGATAGCCAATCTTGGTGGCCAGCAGACTGGGGACATTACGGCGGATTGATGATTCGTATGGCATGGCACTCAGCCGGCTCATACAGAACAGCTGATGGACGAGGCGGCGCCGGAACAGGTAACCAACGCTTTGCACCACTGAACTCATGGCCAGATAACGCAAACTTAGATAAAGCCCGTCGATTGCTTTGGCCAATTAAGAAGAAGTACGGAAACAAGATTAGCTGGGCGGATTTAATGATTCTTGCGGGAAATATTGCTTATGAATCTATGGGGCTAAAAACTTTTGGCTTTGGTTTTGGTCGTGAAGATATTTGGCATCCAGAGATCGATATTTATTGGGGCTCAGAGACAGAGTGGCTAGCGCCAAGTGAGTCTCGATACAGCGATCTTTCAGATGCATCGACCTTGGAAAATCCACTCGCAGCGGTGCATATGGGATTGATTTATGTAAACCCTGAGGGTGTAAATGGCGTTCCAGATCCAGTCCGTACCGCACAACATATCCGCGAAACCTTCGCGCGCATGGCGATGAACGACGAGGAAACTGTTGCACTTACCGCAGGTGGTCACACAGTTGGTAAGGCGCATGGAAATGGAAGCGCAGCAAACCTTGGACCAAGTCCAGAGGGCGCAGATATTTCTGAGCAAGGTCTTGGTTGGATGAACCACAAGACGCGCAGCGTTGGTCGCGATACCGTAACGAGTGGAATTGAAGGGGCTTGGACAACTAATCCAACGACTTGGGACAACGGATACTTTGATCTTCTCTTTAAGTATGACTGGGAGCTTAAGAAATCCCCAGCAGGTGCACATCAATGGGAGCCAATCAACATCGCGGAAGAGGATAAGCCTGCTGATGTTGAGGATCCATCTATTAAGTACAACCCAATGATGACCGATGCCGATATGGCGATGATTAAGGATCCTGCGTACCGTGCAATTTCTGAGAAGTTCCACAAAGATCCCGCTTACTTTAGCGATGTATTTGCACGTGCTTGGTTTAAATTAACCCACCGCGATATGGGACCAAAGGCTTGTTACTTTGGCCCAGATGTTCCGGCAGAGGATTTAATTTGGCAGGATCCAGTCGCTACTGGCTCAACAAAGTACAAAGTCGATGAGGTCAAAGCAAAGATTGCTGCAACGAATTTAACTGTTACAGAGTTGGTAACAACCGCTTGGGACAGTGCACGAACCTTCCGCGGTTCAGATCGTCGTGGCGGTGCAAACGGCGCCCGTATTCGACTTGAGCCACAAAAGGGCTGGGAAGGTAATGAGCCAGATCGATTGGCTCGAGTACTTGCGACTTTGCAACCGATTGCTGATGCATCTGGTGCATCACTTGCAGATGTGATTGTCCTTGCTGGAAACGTTGGAGTTGAAAAGGCTGCCAAGGCTGCAGGCGTCGATGTAACGGTTCCATTTACTCCGGGTCGCGGTGATGCAACCCAAGAGTCAACCGATGTTGCATCCTTTGCGCCTCTTGAGCCTATCCATGATGGCTATCGCAACTGGGTAAAGCAGAGTTACGTTGTGACAGCTGAGGAGTTACTTCTCGATAGAACACAGTTAATGGGGCTAACCGCTCCAGAGATGACCGTACTTGTAGGTGGACTTCGAGTGATTGGTGCAAACCATGGCGGTTCAAAGCATGGGGTATTCACCGATCGAGTTGGGGCGCTAACTACAGACTTCTTCGTCAACCTCACAGATATGAAGTACATCTGGGAGCCAGCAGGGGAGAACCTTTACAACATCCGTAGCCGTGAAAACGGTGAGGTTAAGTTCACCGCAACCCGCGTTGACCTCGTATTTGGTTCGAACTCGGTTCTTCGTGCGTACGCAGAGGTTTACGCACAAGATGATAGTCAGAAGCGATTTGTTCACGACTTTGTTGCTGCATGGACAAAGGTCATGAACGCAGACCGCTTCGACATATAAACTCTCCTCAGAGTTCAACGATCACCCGGGCTAGTGGGTAAAGAGCGAGAGGGAGAGCACAGTGCTTGATGCAATCCTCTTGGGGGTTATTCAGGGTCTTACTGAGTTCCTGCCTATCTCATCGAGTGCGCATATCCGCATAGCTGGGGAGTTTCTTCCAGGTGCCCAAGATCCTGGCGCTCGCTTTACCGCCATAACTCAAATTGGAACTGAGTTGGCTGTTCTTTTCTTTTTCAGAAAAGAAATAGCCCGCATAGTGAAAGCCTGGTTTAGGCAGGTTGTTTTGCGAAAAGAGTTGGCTGCATCTGAAAAATCAGATGCGCGCTTAGGTTGGCTTATTGCACTTGGCAGTCTGCCGATTGTGGCTCTTGGTTACCTAGGACAGGATTTAATTCGCAACAACCTTCGTTCATTGTGGATCGTTGCTTCTATGCTCATAGTGTTTGGCATAGTTTTGGGAGCCGCAGATCGTTTTGGCGGCAAACTCCGAGAGTTGAACTCACTTTCTAATCGAGATGGTGTTCTCTATGGATTTGCGCAATCCCTAGCGCTCATACCCGGAGTCTCACGCTCTGGTGCCACGATTGCTATGGGTAGAGCACTGGGTTACTCACGCGATGCCGCACTTCGTTACTCATTTCTACTAGCCATTCCTGCTGTATTTGGAAGTGGCATCTATGAGCTAAGTGATGCGCTTGCGACTCAAGGCGCACCATCTGCTTTTTCACTAGGTGAAACCTTTATAGCAACCTGTGTTGCTTTTGTTATTGGATATGCGGTCATTGCTTGGCTTTTAAAATTTGTAGCCACCAAGAGCTTTATGCCCTTCATAATTTATAGAATCGCTCTAGGTACACTCATTTTGGCCTTGTTAGCAGGTGGGGTCATACAAGCATGAGTCAGGCAGCGGTTTCCTCCCACCTGAAGAAGTTTCTTCCCCCGCAAAGAACCGTGCTGCAGGATCTGCGAGAAGAGATAGAGAAATCCCTTCCCTTTGCCGAGCAGGTTATTAAGTATGGCATTCCAACTTTTACTATCTCTGACGTACCAGTTATTGGATTCGATGGATACAAAAAGCACAACAGCATTTTTCCTTATAGCGGCTCTTTTACTCAACGATTATCGGTTGAGCTGAAGATGTACGAGCAAACAAAGGGATCGATTCACTTTGATGTCGCCAAGAGCTTTCCAAAGTCATTGCTACGTAAAATCCTCAAAGAACGCATCTCTCAGATAAATGATTCTTACCCTAAAAAGAGTGGCGAGTTTCTTGAGTTTTATGACAACGGGGCTCTCAAAGCAAAGGGAAGATATAAGAACGGAAAACTGCATGGATCTTGGCAGTGGTTTCGTCGCACTGGAGTGATTATGCGCTCAGGGAGCTTCAAAGATGGAGTTCAAAGCGGAACCTGGATTACCTATGATGTCAAAGGGAAAATCTACAAGGAAACGAAGTTTAAGAGTTAACTTCCTTGAGTCTCTCACGAGCCATGGCTTGAAGTAGTTTTACATCAACCTCCCAATTATTGGGCACGCCAATCGTTTTCTTCTTTACATCCAAATCCTTCATCCGTGGTTTGAACTTTTCCAGTACCTCCTGGCTCCACGGCGCAAAAAGAATATGGTTCTTAGAAGCCGAGGCACCAAAGACATAATCTTTTCCTAAACGCAGCATCGGCTGATTCCAGGCAATAACGAGCTCTAACTCTGGGTACTTAGAGGTAATCGCTTTGAAAATTGCCTTCATCGTCTTGGCTTGCTCGGGTGAAATGGTTTTAAAAAAGTCCGCAGGTTTTTCAAATCGCTTTGAAGATACTGATCCTCGTGAATACATCACGAGTGCGTTGGCATGTGCCTGGCTAAAGCCGTAGTTCTCGCGAAGGTAGGCGACCTGCTGTGGGTACTTCTGGCCATCTAGCTCTTTCATGACCTTGAACCAGTAAGCCATCTTTTCGCCGTACTTTTTCTCTATTGCAGGGAAGTGTTTCTCTCGACTGCCCTCGGCCACGCTCATGTGGCAAGAATATATGAGTGCCATCCCGCTTTTGAGCTCTTCTTATCTAGGGGTAGCCGGAGTAGCGTCCAAACGTTAGGCCACGTGGGTGACCTACGCATAGGAGATGAAAATGACAGATTATGTTGCACCCGGTCAGCCAGGAAGTAAGGCAACCTTTAAAGCACGTTATGACCACTGGATTGGTGGCGAGTATGTAAAACCAGCTTCAGGTCAGTACTTTGAAAATGTAACTCCAGTAACAGGAAAAGTTTTCTGTGAAGTTGCTCGAGGAAATGAAGCAGACATCAATAAGGCACTCGATGCAGCGCATGCAGCAGCAAAGGCATGGGGAAAAACTTCTGCAACAGCTCGTGCGATTATTTTGAACAAAATCGCTGATCGTATGGAAGCAAACCTTGAGGCGATCGCTGTTGCTGAGACATGGGATAACGGAAAACCAATTCGCGAAACAATCAATGCGGATATCCCGCTAGCAATTGATCACTTTAGATACTTCGCTGGCGCAATTCGCGCACAGGAAGGTTCGCTCGGAGAGTTAGATGATGACACCGTTGCCTATCACTTCCATGAGCCGCTAGGTGTAGTCGGTCAGATTATTCCGTGGAACTTCCCAATTCTTATGGCTGTTTGGAAGCTTGCTCCAGCTTTAGCTGCTGGTAACTGCGTAGTTCTTAAGCCAGCAGAGCAGACACCAGCATCGATTATGTTCCTTATGGAGATTATCGCTGATCTTCTTCCCGCTGGTGTCGTAAATATCGTTAACGGCTTTGGTGTTGAGGCGGGAAAGCCTCTTGCATCATCTCCTCGTATTGCAAAGATTGCATTTACAGGCGAGACAACTACAGGTCGCTTAATCATGCAGTACGCATCAGAGAACATCATTCCCGTGACTCTTGAACTCGGCGGCAAGAGCCCAAATATCTTCTTCGCAGATGTTGCAGCTGAAAATGATGCTTTCTACGACAAGGCTCTTGAAGGCTTTACTCTCTTTGCTCTCAATCAGGGCGAGGTATGTACCTGTCCATCACGTGGCTTGATCGATGCAAAGATCTACGACAAGTTCCTTGGCGATGTTACAAAGCGCACACAGGCAATCGTTCAAGGTCACCCATTAGATCTTGCAACTATGATCGGTGCCCAAGCGTCCAATGATCAGCTTGAAAAGATTCTTTCCTATATCGAGATTGGAAAGAAAGAGGGAGCAAAGGTAATTACGGGTGGTGAGCGCGCTGATTTAGGTGGCGAACTATCTGGTGGTTACTACGTAACTCCAACAATCTTCGAAGGCAAGAACTCAATGCGTATCTTCCAGGAAGAGATCTTTGGACCGGTTGTTTCCGTTACTAAGTTCGATGGGTATGACGATGCAATGAAAATTGCAAACGACACCCTCTACGGACTCGGTGCCGGTGTATGGACTCGCGACATGAATACCGCTTAC
>CAIMCU010000190.1 GCA_903839585.1 uncultured Actinomycetes bacterium
GCTTGTTGGTTAAGAAGGTTAAGGGTGCGATCCTTATTGGCATCGTCGTTGCAACTGCCGCTGCCGTAGCAGTTGAATCCGCCTTCAAAATCGGACCTTTGTTTAACGGAGCAACTGGAGATGTAAATCCAAAGGGTTGGAACCTCAACGTTCCAGCGATGCCAGAATCGATCGCAGCTACCCCAGACTTCTCACTCTTTGGTCAGTTCAATCTCTTGGGCTCCCTTGATCGAGTTCCTCTGGTCACTGTAATTCTTCTAGTCTTCACACTCTTGCTCTCTGACTTCTTCGACACAGTCGGAACAGTTACTGCAATTGGACATGAATCAGGCTTGATCGATCGTGATGGAAACGTTCCAAACAACGATCGAATTCTGCTCGTTGACTCCATCGCAGCTATGGCTGGAGGAGCTGGAAGCATCTCATCAAACACCAGCTATATCGAGTCTGCATCAGGTGTAGGCGAAGGAGCGCGAACAGGGCTTGCCTCAGTTGTTACTGGAGCCCTCTTCCTCTTAACTACCTTCCTTTCACCTTTGGTTGCAATCATCCCTTACGAGGCTGCTACACCAGCCCTAGTCATCGTTGGTTTCTTGATGATGACTCAGATCAAGGGAATTGATTGGGAGGATCTGGGTATCGCTATCCCTGCATTCTTAACAATTATCTTGATGCCGTTTACTTACAATATCTCTGTAGGTATCGGTGCAGGATTTGTTTCATACGTAGTAATTAGATACCTGCAAGGTCGCCGCAAGGATGTACATCCTTTGATGCTCCTTGTATCAGGTCTCTTTATGATCTACTTCTTATCTTCTCCAATAAATACCTGGATAGGATAGAAAAAGCTAGTAATAACTCAGCCCTCAAGGAGACTTGGGGGCTGAGTTATTTTCTTTACAAGCGCCAATCAATAGGAGATTTATTCAATTCTCCGAGCATGTCATTGGCTCTACTGAATGGTTTAGAGCCCAAAAACCCTTTGTAAGCTGATAGAGGGCTTGGGTGTGCACTCTTAATGACGTGCTTAAAATACTTCTCTAACTCTGATGCTTTCTCACCCCACAGAATCGCCACTACATCTCTCTCACCTAAAACCTTTGCTACCTCGTCGGTAATCCGCTGCCAACCTAAATCGCTATGTGAACCTTTGTCTACAGCTGAGATAGTCAGGACCCTGTTGAGAAGAAGCACGCCTTGATCCTGCCACTGCGAGAGATCTCCGTGATGTGGTTGTTCTACACCAAGATCTGCTGAAAGCTCCTTTAAAATATTACGAAGCGATTGCGGAAGCTTTGCTGTTTCTCTAGTAACTGAGAAGGAGAGTCCAACGGGATACTCTGGGTTTGGATAAGGGTCCTGTCCGAAGATGACAACCTTGACCTCATCAATGTCTCTTCCAAGCGCACGCATAACAAGGTCGTGTTTTGGTAAGAAGGCTGTTCTTGCCACTCTTCTTTCAATCTCATTTAACAAATCTAAGCTTTGTTCCAAGCAAGCTTTCCAGGATGGATGTAGCTGTTCTTCAAAAGATCTCATGAACTTCGTGCGAAGAATCGCTTTCCATCAAAGGTTACCTCGATAGGAGTTTCAAAGATTGCGCTCATGTGTTCAGAGGTAATGACCTGTGAAATAGGCCCACTGACAGCAACCTTCCCATCTTTGAGAACAAGTGCGTGAGTAGTGCCCTGTGGCACCTCTTCGATGTGATGTGTAACCAGAATTGAGGCCGGAGAGGTTGGATCGGCTGCAAAGTTTGCAAAGCGTTTAAGTAGATCCTCGCGCCCACCCAGATCTAGGCCCGCAGCGGGTTCATCTAAGAGGAGAAGCTCAGGGTCGGCCATGAGAGCCCTGGCTATGGCAACTCTCTTTCGTTCACCCTCACTCAAAGTTGAATACCTTCGATCAGCTAACTCACGTACGCCGAAGGTAGTTAGAAGTGAGACGGCGCGGGACTCATCCCAAAGGTCGTACACCTCATTCCATCGCCCAAGAATTGCGTAAGCAGCTGTCAAGACAACATCCCTAACAATCTCATCACCCGGAATATCCTCAGATATCAACGCCGCACAAATTCCAATTCGCGTCCGCAACTCTGAAAGATCTACCTTGCCCATCTGCTGATTTAAGACTGTTACGGTTCCAGAAGTTGGAAACATTCTTGTGGCTAAAATATTTAGCAGAGTAGATTTTCCAGCTCCATTCGGACCCAGGATTACCCATCGCTCACCATTTTGAATTTGAAAATCGATGGGTCCAAGTATCGTTCGGTCGCCTCGGATAACAGATACCTGAGACAGAGATAAGACGACTTGATTTTCCATAGGCGAAAAAGATATCGGTAATCTGAGGCAGATTTGGCTTAAATAGGCCGAGCAGGGCGAGTGATTCGCGATAATCTACTCTCATTATGAGTACATCTGAGGAACAGTTCACGGGGTTAGTGCTCCTCTCAGGTGTCGACTCCCCCGGAATAACCTCTGCGCTCTTTGAGACGCTGGCACCCTTTGAAGTAAGCGTCCTTGATATTGAACAGGTTGTCATCAGAGATCGTTTGATTCTTACTCTCCTAATATCCCTCTCCCCTGCCCACGCAAAGGCGATTGAAGAGGATTTAGACGCTTGTGCTGCAAAACTCGGTGTTGATATTGCGACCGCTTTTGAGAATCAAGAAAAGGAGAGCATCGCAGCCAAGACAGGCTTGAGCCATATCGTAGCTATGAGTTCTACCCTCAAACCTGCAGCAATTTCTCTCATTGCTCAAGAGATCTCTCTCGCTGGCGGAAACATTGAGCGAATTCATCGCACGGCAAGCTATCCAGTAACCGCCATTGAGTTCATCGTATCTGGATCATCAACCTCAGAGCTACGAAAGAGATTGGCTGCTATCTCAGCTGAAGCACAGATTGATATCGCGGTATCTCCTGGCGGCTTAATGCGCTGGGCGGTCAAGATGGTCGTTATGGATGTCGACTCAACTTTGATTCAACAAGAAGTTATCGAACTGCTCGGAGCCCGCGCTGGCGTTGAGGCCGAGGTAGCGGCGATAACTGAGTCGGCGATGCGTGGTGAGATGGATTTTGAGGCCAGTCTTCGCGCGCGTGTAGCCCTTCTTGCCGGGTTACCCGCATCCGTTATCGATGATGTACGGGCGCAGATCGTCCTCACCCCTGGCGCTAAAACTTTGGTTAAGACGCTTCAAAAACTCGGTCATCACATCGCAGTTGTATCCGGAGGCTTTACCTCTGTGATTGAACCGATACTGAAGGATCTCGGAATTGAGCACTACCGTGCAAATGAGTTAGAGGTTGCCGATGGAAAACTCACCGGAAAACTCACCGGGCCGATAATCGATAGAGCTGCCAAAGCCATGGCGTTGCGCGACTTTGCACGAGAGCACGGCGTTGGCTTGGAGCAAACTATTGCAATCGGCGATGGAGCGAACGATTTGGATATGATCGAGGCAGCAGGGTTAGGTATTGCATTTAACGCCAAACCTGCGGTGAAAGCGGCTGCAGATAGTTCAATTACCGCACCGTTCTTAGACTCTGTGCTTTATCTACTCGGTATATCTCGTGAGGATATTGAGGCTGCGGGAGCAACCGAGAGAAAGTAGTTTAAAGACGACAGGCGTGAATATCGGTTACTAGAATTCCGCGCGCGCCCAGAGCCCACAGCTCATCCATAGTTTGGTTGGTATCGACACGTTTGACCATAGCTCTTACCGCTACCCAGTCCTGCTTTTGTAGTGGAGAGATAGTTGGCGATTCAAGGCCAGGAGTAATCTTGCACGCCTGATCAACTTTGATCTTGGGTATGTCGTAATCCAAAAGTACATACTGCCTAGCGGTAACTACACCCTGAAGTCGGCGAATGAGGACTTCAAGTCCGACCGGAACACTCTCTCCACTTCGCTTTATCAATATCGCTTCGCTATTTAAAATAGATTCGCCAAATACTTCAAGCCCTGCCTGTCGAAGGGTATTACCGGTACTCACAACGTCAGCGATCAGATCGGCCACCCCAAGGCGCACACTACTTTCAACGGCTCCATCTAGACGAACAATCTGTGCTGAAACCGACTCTTTGCGAAGATAGTTCGAGACTAGGCCAGGGTAGGCGGTTGCAACTCGTTTGCCTTCAATATCCTTGATCGACCAGTTCGAGTTAACAGGCGCTGCGAATCTAAATGTTGAACCACCAAAACCTAATGCGAGTACCTCTTGCGCCGTTGCTCCAGCATCTATCAGAAGATCGCGCCCAGTAATTCCAGCCTCTAACTCTCCAGAGCCCACATACACGGCGATATCGCGTGGCCTGAGATAGTAGAACTCAACACTGTTGTCGGGGTCGATAAGAACAAGATCTCGAGAGTCGGTTCGTTGGCGATAACCAGCCTCCTTCAGTACCGCAATCGATGCATCTGCTAAAGAACCCTTATTCGGTACAGCTACTCTCAACATTTTCTTCTCGATTCCTATAGGTAACGATAAATATCTTCAGGCTTTAATCCGCGTGCCAGCATCATTGTTTGTAGGTGATAGATCAGCTGACTAATCTCTTGCGCTAACTCCGCGTCGCTTTCATGCTCTGCAGCCAACCAGACCTCTCCAGCCTCTTCCAGAATCTTCTTACCTATTGTATGAACGCCTGCATCAAGTGCTGCAACTGTTCCAGAGCCTTCAGGGCGGTTCGCCGCCGTCTCTACAAGTTGTTGCCAGAGTTCATCAAAGCTTTTCATGATCAAAGTTTACTGGAGTAGTGCTCCATCCTTCTCTCAATTAGCTGGGGACGATTCTCATAGGTTGGAACTATTTGCCCTGGGCTAGGCGCCTTAGAGTTTGAACCATGGCCGCTGGATTATCAGAGTTAAAAACCGCACTGCCGGCTACAAAGGTATCTGCACCAGCCTCCGACGCCATCTCTATAGTTCTCTCAGAGATGCCACCATCTACCTGCAACCAAATGGGTCTATCTCCAATGAGTTTCTTGGCCTGAGAGATCTTAGGAAGCATATCCTCTCGAAAACTTTGACCTCCAAAGCCTGGTTCAACGGTCATAATCAAAATCATGTCAATATCGTCAAGAAAATCAGAGTATGAATTTAGATCAGTCTCAGGCTTGATGGCTATCGAAGCCCTGGAACCTAGGGATTTTATCGATTTAATTGTCATTGAGATATCTGCAGCCGCCTCAACGTGAAAGGTAACGCTATCGCAGCCGGCCTCAGCATAAGCAGGAGCTATCGAATCAACATTGGCAACCATCAGATGAGCATCTACTGGAAGAGAGGATTGAGTGATGATCGCCTCTGCTGCTTGGAAATCAAATGTAAAGTTTGGAACGAAGATATTGTCCATAATATCTAAATGCAGAAGATCTGAGACGTCTGCAATCTTTGCTATCTCGTTTTTTAGATCAGAAAAATCCGCGTTGAGGATACTTGGCGTGATGCGTATCTCTTTGATCATGGTCCTATTCTATTCTTTCGAAGAGCGCAAGGAACATTGAATCAGTGTTGTGTTTATGAGTCCACAGGGCAAGATTGCCGTTATCGACAGCATCGACGAGATTGTCTGGCAGGAAAGGTGAAACATCTACCGATCTCAACTGTGGGTAGTTCTTGAGGATGTCCATTACGGCAACCCTTGTCTCTGCGAAGTGAGGTGAGCATGTTGCAAAACCGAACACTCCCCCAACCTCAAGGACAGATACCGCACCATCAACTAGTTGCATCTGCAGTGATGTGAGTTCACGGAGATCAGATAGCTGCCTTCTCCAGCGCACCTCTGGTCGCCTACGCAGCGCTCCGAGTCCAGTGCAGGGCACATCCGCCAAAATTGCATCAAACGTCTCTTGGTGCTGAGCAATCTCCCGTCCATCTCCGTTCCATACACGTGCACCATGTACAACTTGTTCAACAAGTCGTGCACGGACTTGCGAGACCTCATTGGCTGTAAATTGCTGTTGCGCTCCATTAGCCAAGGTTGAAAGTAAAGCTGCTTTTCCACCTGGTCCTGCACATAGATCCAACCAACGAAGCTTCCGAGAAGCGGCGGCGGCAAATATCACCGCGACAAGTTGTGAGCCTTCATCCTGCACGCCTGCACGCCTGCTCACCACTGGTTCGAGAGAGCTTGGATTACCATCAAAGATTGCACCGAATTGCGAGAAGTTGGTCGCTGTGGCACCTAATGCAACCAGCTCGTTCCTTGTAGAAAAGCCAGGCCACGCTACTAAGGTAGGACGAGCCGGTACGTTATTAACTGCCAATGCAGCCTCTACCTCATCATAATCCTTCAAAAGATCAAAGTAGGCAGAGACAATCCACTCCGGATGTGAGTGCAAGATAGAAAGTCTTACAACGATATCCCGTTCGTCGTTCAAAGGAGCTAGCCATTCTTCGAGGGTTTTTGCACTCGCTTTGCGAAGCAAAGCGTTCACGAAGCTGGCCTTTGATTCCCCCAACACCTTTCGAGCGAGCTCAACGGTAGCTGAAACCGCGGCGTGTGCTGGAACCCGCATTTCAAAGAGTTGATGCGCCCCAAGCCTTGCAATATCGACAATCCCTGCATCTACTTCAAGCCAAGGGCGATCGCTGATCTGCTCGAATATAAAATCATGTCTTCCCTGCATTCGCAACGTTCCATAGACAAGTTCAGTTACAAAACCTTTATCTCTTTGCTCTAATCCACTCTTACTTAAAGCAGCCGGTAGCAAAAGGTTGGAGTATCCACCATTCCTATTTACCTCATGCAAAATATCAAAGGCTAGCAACCTGGGTGCATCAGGTGTTGGTGATTTGAAAGAGCTGTTTCTACCTTTAACCAAGCTTTTCACCGGGGGTAAATCTTGCTCCATTAGCCCATTCCATCGCCGACATGGTGCGCTTACCCGAGGGAATTACCTCTTTCAGAATCAGTGCGAAATCTGAGGTGCCTACAAGCACCTTGCCGTCGACAACAGCGATCTGACCACTCTTGATGCTCTCATTGTCGGAGATTTCCGCAGAAAGAATTCGAAGCGGCTCGTTGCGAAAGGTACTCCAGCAGATTGGTGACTGCATGAAAGCACGAATCTGTCGATCAACTACTGCACTAGATCTGTGCCAATTGATGAGAGCCTCATCCTTTGTGATCTTGGCTGCGTGCGACGTTCCAACCAAATCTTGATCCGTAGGATGAAAGCCTTCTTCGATGAGAGTGAGCGCTTCAAGAACTGCATCGGCGCCAATTACTGAAAGTTGCGAGAAGAGATCTATGGATGTTTCAGTACCTAAGAGATCAATCTTCTTGCTGAGATATATAGGACCGGTATCCATTCCTTTACCAAGTTTAAAAACCGTCACACCGGTCTGCTTATCCCCTGCCTCAAGACATCTTTGCACAGGAGCCGCACCTCGCCACTTTGGCAGAAGCGAGAAATGCAGGTTGATAAATCCATGTTTCGGAGTATCTAAGACCTCAATCGGCAGAATAACGCCATAGGCAACGGTGACAACGCAGTCGATATCCTTTATCGCTGCGCGAATTTCGTCCATCGATTGAGCTTTGATCACGGAGATTTGGTTCTTTTCGCCCCACAGCGATACAGCGCTCTGCTTCATCGAGTTGCCGCGTCCTGCTGGTCGATCTGGTTGTGTAATGATGAGCTCTAAACTGTGGCGACTCTTCTTGATTAACTCTAGAGTTGGAATCGCTACATCTGGCGTGGCCGCAACAGCAATCTTCACTACAGACCAAGGCCAAAAGTATTGTGCGGAGAGAGCTTTATCTGTGGGATGGAGCCCATGCGAGTAGCCTCCGAGAACCAATCGGAGTTACGTATCTCCTTCATCGCCTTTTTACGCTCAGCATCTGGAAGTCGATCAATAAAGAGAACTCCATCCAGGTGATCACTTTCATGCTGTAGACACCTAGCTAAAAGCTCGGTCCCTTCCACCACGATGGGTTCACCGTGCATGTTCCAACCCTTGGCAACTGCTCGAAAAGCTCTGGGAGTCTCATAACTAAGATTAGGGAAACTCAAACACCCTTCCTCTCCCTCCTGAAGCTCATCACTTAGGTCAAGGGTTGGGTTGATTAGATGTCCGAGTGCTTCATCGATATCCCAGACAAAGACGCGCAAAGGAACACCTATCTGTGGCGCTGCCAATCCAACTCCCGGCGCGTTCTGCATAGTGTGGGTTAAATCTGCGACAAGGGTACGTAACTCTTTGTCAAAATCAACAACCTCGGAGGCAGGCGTACTCAATACAGGATCCCCGAAGAGACGTATCTGCTGAATTGACATACGCGCATTCTATCTCAGGATAGTGAGTATGGATCTATTCGCAACATATCTAATGGTTTCTTGCTCATGCTTAATCTTCGTTGGTACTCATGGAGAAATTGAAAGAGCTCCGCGCTCTGACTTAACTCAACTAGGAAAACTATCTTCGATCGCCCAGGCTTTGATGTAGATGGTCC
>CAIMCU010000191.1 GCA_903839585.1 uncultured Actinomycetes bacterium
GGACCAGAGATTTTGAGGCCGCACTTTGCTAAATTCCGAACAGATCTTGAGAGTCGCGGAGATTTTGACTCATCTATAAATGAGTTGAGGATGACTTTTGCAGACCCAGCTGCCGATCAGATTTTTGAAGCGATTTCAATTTCAAAGTCTGCTGGTGGTGCTGAACTTCTGAACATTCTCCGCACTGTTGGCGATTTTCTGCGCCAGGACTTGGCGCTTAGAAAAGAGATAGATGTTAAACACGGCTGGATTAAGAACTCAGCTCACCTATCAGCCGCCGCCCCGTGGTTACTTCTGATTCTTCTTTCGACACAGCCCACAACAGCAAGGGCTTTCTCTACCGCGACAGGTGTAGCAATTTTGGCTGTGGGAATCGGACTAACAGTGATTGCCTATCTATGGATGGAAAAGCTTGCAGTCCTACCCCAATCTCCTCGAGTATTTAAGGGGAATTGAGATGGCAATCTTGCTAACCGTTATATTCGGTGGAACCGCGGCTCTAATACTTGGTTTCGATAAAATGAATTGGGCGGGCTTCCATTCAAGAGCAGGAAGCATTAAAGATCGGACCTCTGTAAGAGCTCGGTTGAATGAGATTGGAGAAATCTCTGAAAACTCTTACTCTGACTTTCGAATCAAGCAGCTTCTGCAAACAACATTTACCTTTCTTACTGCTCAGCTTTTCCTTGTATTGACAGGTCAAGCCCCCCTCAAGGCAACCTTTATTTCAATAGCGATAGGAGTTTTTACCTATTTTTACTCTGAAAGAAGTTTGAGCAAGCGAGTAAAAGAGTTTAGACAGGGAGTTGATGCTGAGTTCCCTGCAATCATCGAGATGCTCTCATTGGCATTATCTGCCGGCGAAACACCCCTAG
Organism: uncultured Actinomycetes bacterium; assembly: GCA_903839585.1. GTDB lineage: Bacteria > Actinomycetota > Actinomycetes > Nanopelagicales > Nanopelagicaceae > Planktophila. The sequence goes on from CAIMCU010000191.1 coordinate 876, forward strand.
CCGCATTAAAACGCATCTCTATGAGAGCCCACGGATCCTTAGCGATCGAGTTCTCGCAGGTTATCGAACGTGTACAAACAGGGGTCCCTTTTCATATCTCTCTCGATGCCATGGGCAGAAGCTCGCACTCGATGATGATCAGAAGGTTCGTAGATGCGCTGATAATCGCAATGTTGCGAGGAGCACCGGTTATCGAAGTCCTGCAGAGAAATGCGCAGGAGGCTCGAGAGGCTCAGAGAAATCAAGTATTGAGCGCAGCCTCGAAGGCAGAGGTTTCCATGATGGTTCCAATTGTCTTTCTCATCCTTCCCATCTCAATACTTTTTGCACTTTGGCCATCTTTATCAAATCTCAATCAATTCGTTGGATAGTAGAAAAACTCATCTATCTACGTAACTGCCTGGACAAGAAAAGAACTACCTACAAAAAAAGAAAAGGGGTAAGAAATGAATAACAAAGGTACAAAAGCTCTCACCTGGGTTGACGTCAATCAGATGATTACAGAGTTCTTGATGTCGGCTCAAGAGTTTGCATGGAGAGCGCAATCAAAAAAAATTGCAAAGATGGGGGTCAAACTTAAGTCAAACTTATCTAGTGAACGTGGCGACGTTCCAGGATGGGTACTTGTTGTGCTCATGACAACCGGGCTCGTGACAGCTATTTGGACGATTGCCGCACCACGCCTGAGTGCCATATTGAAAAACTCTTTGGATGCCATGAATGGAATTCGCTAGCAGTGAAAACCTCTCAAAGAGCACGAATTAGATCTGAGCGCTTGCTTCGCAGGTTTAGACCTTTCAGTATTCTGGAAGAAAGAGGAAACGTCGAGAGTGCGTTGGTACTTATTCCTCTTTTGTTTCTCTTCCTCTCGGGGTTACAACTTGCCTTAGCTGTACACATCAGAAATAGTGATCAAATACAGATTCAAGGCGAAGCTTCAGCACGCGCAATATCTGGAGAGTTAACGAGTGGCGATGAAGTTATCTCTATTTCGCGTGGTTGGAATTCACCGGATCTTGTAATGATTACAAGTCATATGAGGCGTTCGATACCAACTCTAATTCCTGGGTTGAATGAGCTTCTAGGTCGGGCCCTAGAAAGTGAAGTTACGGGAGTTGCAATAATCGAGGAGTCTCGATGAGCCCTTTTCCTAATCTAAGGAGATTTACATTACGGTCAAAGATCCGCGAAGAAAAAGGAAGCGCTGCATTGGAGTTCGTGGCACTAGCACTGCCGCTGTTCATTCCGATTTTTATATATTTACAGCAGTTTGGAGCCCTCAGCTCGGGAGAAGAAATCGCAAGGATTCTTGCTCGTGAGAGTGTGCGTGCCTTTGTCGCTAGTGATAACGACTTACAAGCGCATGCAATTGCTGAGAAGGTTGTGAGAGTTGGAGAAAGCAAACTTGGATTCGCCCCGGATCAAATTGGAAAAAGTGAGTTAAGAATTTCATGCCGCTCACTGCCTTGTATCTCTCCCAGTAATCTTGTGACAGCCACCGTAACAATATCTGGAGTTTCATCAGGGAGAAGAGTCTCAGCATCTGCTCAGGAATACGTCTCAGCATGGCAGTAGTAGTACGCAAACTTTCTAAGTTGTTGAAAATTGGGCAAGATGAAAGAGGCTCAATATCACTTTTGGTAGGGGGATTATTCATCATCACAGTTGCATTAGTTGTAACTTTGACAAATATTGCAGGGGTGGCAATTGCAAAGAAATCCCTGACTCAAGCAACAGAATCAGCGGCACAATTTGGATCAAGTGCTTTGAATCAGGACTCTTATTACCAGGGCGAGTTCAACGAAATCAAAATGGTTGAGAGTCTGATTGGTTTGGGTCCAGATGATCCTGGAGTTCCAATTGACTGTAATGAGGCGGCTTCCAGAGTTGAAATAGCAATGAGTGATTGGGCTGGTGGCGATATATCACTCAAGCGCGTAGAGATTGATTCGTTGCAGATTGATTCCTTAGAGTGTGATGGATTTGAATTGACCCTAAGCACAACCGCAAGAGCCAGACTAGCTTTCGCACTTCCATTTTTTAACCTTAAGGAAGTTGAGATTCACTCCACTGTCGGAAGTACTAATGAGCGTAGAGAAGGGCTATATCTTTTTGGATTCCGAATTGCATAGATTCGCTATCCTTGCCCAATGGCCCGCGAATACGATCAAGAGATTGCCGCAATTAGTGCGACTCTTCTATCTATTGAAAAGGTCTTAGATCTTCCAAAGTTAGAGAAGGAGGCGGTTGAGCTTGAAGCCGCGGCTGGAGTTCCAAACCTTTGGGATGATCCAGAGAAAGCACAAGCGGTAACAAGCAAGCTATCTCGCGTACAGGCAACAATCGCGCGGCTTAAAGGCTTACGCCGACGAGTTGAAGATTTGCCGATTCTCTTTGAACTCGCAGCAAGTGAACCAGATGGAAACGCTCTCGCAGATGCAGAGATTGAGTTAGATGCTGCAACTAAAGCCATTAGCGAGTTAGAGGTCACAACACTTCTTAACGGTGAGTATGACGATCGTGATGCGTTAATAACCATTAGATCAGAGGCTGGTGGCGTTGAAGCCGCTGACTGGGCAGAGATGATTATGCGTATGTATCTTCGTTACTGCGAACGTCATGAGTTTAAGGTTGATGTACTTGAAACCTCATACGCTGAAGAGGCAGGCATTAAGTCAACTACTTTTAGAGTAAGCGCTCCATACGCCTATGGAACACTCTCCGTTGAACAAGGCACTCACCGATTAGTGCGCATCTCACCATTTGATAGCCAGAGCCGACGTCACACATCCTTTGCTGGAGTTGAAGTAGTTCCAGTTGTCGAACAAAGTGATCACATTGAGATCGATGAGAAAGAGATTCGCGTAGATGTCTATCGCTCATCTGGCCCTGGCGGACAGGGAGTAAATACAACCGACTCTGCGGTGCGCCTTACACATATTCCAACGGGCATTGTTGTTTCATGTCAGAACGAGCGATCACAGATCCAAAACAAAGCGACAGCGATGGCTGTGCTGCAATCCAAATTATTAGAGCGACGTCGACAAGAAGAGCAAGCAAAGATCAATGCGCTGAAAGGCGATAACTCAGGTTCATGGGGTAATCAAATGCGCTCCTATGTATTGGCTCCGTACCAAATGGTGAAGGATCTTCGAAACAACCATGAAACAGGAAATACCTCAGCTGTATTAAATGGTGAAATTGATGACTTTATTGAAGCCGGTATCCGCTGGCGCCGTTCAAGCGCTTCGTAGTTTTCGGGGAATTTTGGAAAACCACCCGCTAAAAGAGTGGATATAAGGTCGATTTCTCTCGAGATTACATAAACTAAGGGAAGTACGGAATCGCACCCAATGGAGCGAAACCAAATTGGCCAAGGCCAAAGAACCTTAGGAGTTGAAGTGATTCGCTTTGAGAATGTAACAAAGCTCTACTCGGGCCAGGAGCGACCAGCTCTTGAATCGGTAAACATCGATATCACTAAGGGTGAGTTTGTATTCCTTGTTGGTCAATCAGGATCAGGTAAGTCAACATTTCTTCGCCTAGTCCTTCGTGAAGAGCGCCCTACCAGTGGAACTATCCACGTTGCGGGTAAGGATTTGGCAACACTTGCAAACCATAAAGTCCCAGAGCTTCGTCGCCAGGTGGGAACTGTTTTCCAGGATTTTCGCTTGCTGCCAAACAAGACAATTTCAGAGAATGTAGCTTTCACACTTCACGTACTTGGCTACTCTCAAAAAGAGATCAACCGTGAGGTTCCAGAGGTTTTAGAGCTCGTAGGTCTTGAAGACAAAGGTGACCGCATGCCATCTGAGATTTCAGGTGGAGAGCAACAGCGCGTTGCGATTGCTCGTGCATATGTGAGCCGACCAGCGATGATTATCGCCGATGAGCCAACTGGAAACCTTGATCCTTCGACATCAGTTGGAATTATGAAACTTCTCGATCGCATTAACCGCGAAGGAACAACTGTCCTTATGGCAACGCACGATGCAGGTATCGTGGATCAAATGCGCAAGCGCGTTATCGAACTAGATCTTGGACATGTCATTCGCGATCAGGTTCGCGGTGTTTACGGATACACGGGCTAAAGGAGCAACAAAATGCGCGCAAAGTTTCTTCTCAGTGAAGTCCGAATTGGCCTACGCCGTAACCTAACAATGACCTTTGCTGTCGTAGTCACAACTGCGATCTCACTCTCACTTCTTGGTATTGGTCTCCTTTCAAATGCACAGGTAAGCGCGATGAAGGATTACTGGTACGACAAGATCGAAGTATCTGTTTATCTGTGTGGATCACTCTCTGAGTCACCCTCTTGTGCAGGTGGAGTTATTACCGCCGATCAACGCACATCGATTAAAGCCGATCTTGAAGAGCTTCCTGTTGTAGCGAGTGTTTTTTACGAGTCGCAATCAGAGGCTTATAAGCGATTCCAGGAACGGTTTAAGGACTCTGCGATTGCGCAGAATGTAACTCCAGATCAGCTTCCTGAATCTTTCCGCGTTAAGTTAACTGATCCAACACAGTTTGCAGTTGTTGTTAGCGCATTCTCCGGTCGCCCAGGAGTTGACCTAGTACAAGATCAAAGGTCTATTTTGGATAAGTTCTTTA
>CAIMCU010000192.1 GCA_903839585.1 uncultured Actinomycetes bacterium
AACCACCTCCCCGAGAGTAATTTCCCGGAGCCTCCTTCCGGAGAGTAATTCGGCCGAGCCACCTCACCCAATGTATCCAGATATGACAGACACTAATTACTACAACGGTGATGTCACATCTGCTCACCCTTCGCAGGAGCAAAAGTAATGAATTCAACATTGACCATTGCTACCCCAGAAGCTGTGATGTTCTGGTTCCTAGCACCCTTAGCTATTGCTGCAGCTCTTGGAATGTTGCTCGTTAAGAAAGCGGTTCACTCAGCGATTCTTCTGGCCTGGGTAATGATCACTCTAGCTTTCTTCTACATTGCTCAAGGAGCCTTGTTCCTAGGAATCGTTCAGGTTGTTGTCTACACAGGAGCGGTAATGATGCTCTTCCTCTTTATCTTGATGCTCGTAGGTGTTGATTCATCTGACTCACTTACAGAGACGATTCCAGGGCTTCGCGCGATTGCAGTAACCGCCGCGCTTGGATTTGGTGGACTTTTGATCTCGCTCATCGGCCGAGCAAGCCTTGGTAGAGATGCTGCTGGATTGAGCGGTGCTAGCGAACTCGGAAACGTTGAGTCATTAGCTCGCCTGCTTTTCTCAACGTATGTATGGCCCTTTGAGATTGTCTCTGCACTCTTAATTACCGCCGCCCTTGGCGCGATGGTTCTTGCTCACCATCAACGAACAGTTGCTCGACCATCGCAGCGCGAACAAGCGATTAACCGTTTCCGTGGGGACTCACTAGCGGCCGCTGCTGGATTGCCAGGGCCTGGAGTATTTGCTCGGCACAACGCTGTTGATGTCCCAGCGCTACTTCCAGATGGAACTCCTGCACCGTCATCAATCTCTGCAACTTTGGAAGCACGTGGCGATGTACTCGACTCTGCCTCATTCCAGTTGGACAACATCGATACATCGATAACGGAGGAGAAGTAATGAATCCGTATAACTATCTCTACGTTTCAGCTCTTTTGTTCACGATTGGTGCCGTTGGAGTTGTTGTTCGCCGAAACGCAATCGTTGTTTTCATGTGCGTCGAACTCATGCTCAACGCTTGCAATCTTTCACTCGTAACATTCTCGCGCATCAACGGAACCCTCGATGGACAGGTTGTCGCCTTCTTTACGATGGTCGTCGCTGCGTGTGAAGTTGTTGTAGGTCTAGCAATTATCGTGACGATTTATCGCTCACGCCGATCAGCATCTATCGATGATGCTAGTTTGTTGAAGCGATAACTATGGTTACCAACAACGGACTTGTTTACCTCATAGCTCTTCCGCTATTTGGTTCGCTGACACTACTTTTGCTGGGTCGTCGTGCCGATAAGTGGGGACATATCTTCGCCACCTTGATGTCAGGTGGATCCTTCGGTGTCGGTGTTTTGCAACTCTCGCAGATGCTTGGACGCGCTACAGAAGAGCGCCCAGTCACACAAAGATTATTTAGTTGGATAAGCGTTGGAGATTTCAACGTTGATGCGGCGCTCCTACTCGATCAGTTATCAATCTGTTTTGTGCTTTTGATTACTGGAGTAGGAACTTTGATTCATATCTACTCCATCGCGTACATGTCTCACGACCGCGATCGACGTCGCTTCTTTGCCTATCTCAACCTCTTTATTGCAGCGATGCTTCTCTTGGTACTTGGCGACTCCTACCTAAATCTTTACGTCGGCTGGGAGGGCGTGGGCCTTGCTTCATACCTCTTGATTGGTTTCTGGAATCAAAAACCTGCTTATGCAACAGCAGCGAAGAAGGCTTTCGTCATGAACCGTATCGGTGACATGGGTCTCTCCTTCGCAATCATGATCGCTTTTGCAGCCTTTGGAACCGTTACTTTCAGT
>CAIMCU010000193.1 GCA_903839585.1 uncultured Actinomycetes bacterium
AGAACGTAGTGGCGGCAGGACTTGCAAAGCGTTGTGAAGTTCAAGTTGCTTACGCAATTGGTAAGGCTCAGCCAGTCGGCGTATTCGTTGAAACTTTTGGCACAGAGACTGTTCCGGTGCAAAAGATTCAAGATGCTGTGACTACAGTCTTTGACCTACGTCCAGCTGCGATTATCCGCGATTTAGATTTGAAGCGTCCTATCTACCAAGAGACCGCGGCTTATGGTCACTTCGGTCGCGAGCTTCCAAACTTCACATGGGAGCGCACAGATAGAGTCTCTGCACTTCAAGCTGCAGTTAAATAACTCCTCGAGTTACTAGTACGCGATGAAACCACTTCGACTAAAAGCTGAAGTGGCGAAGAGAGAGTACGTCAAAGGTGATCAATCGGATTCTGTTGCGAAAGTTCAGGTTGATACCGGCGTCTATCACCTTGATCAGCCCTATGACTATGCAGTTCCTGCGGGAATGCTGAATCAAGTAAAAACCGGAATTAGGGTTCAAGTTCCATTTGGTGGGCGTGAGGTTGAGGGTCTAATCCTCAGTGTTATTGAAGGCTCAGAAATAGGGGGTCTAAAACCTCTCACGAAAATTCTCTCACCGATTTCAGTAGCGTCTGCAGAGTCGTTGAATCTGATGGCCGCAGTGGCAACGGCGTGGGCTGCCAATCCTTACGATCTTATTCGCTCAGCAATTCCGCCAAGAGTTGCATCTGTAGAGAAGGAGAGTTGGGATGAGCAAATTTCGCCTTCCAATCAATCGAAAGAGCGTCGTGAATTCCTACAACTACCTTCGCATGGAAATCCTTTTGAGGCTCTCTCCGGCTTAATTGCAAAGCGGAGAGATAAAGGAAGTATTCTCATAATTCTTCCTGATTCACGGTCAATCTCTCGCTTATATGGTTTGAATCCTGAAGCGATTATCCTCGATTCATCACTAGATCGAACTCAGCGCTATCGCAACTACTTGCAAGCGAAGTACTCAATAAATAATCTGGTTATTGGCACGAGAAGTGCAGTCTTTGCAGATATCCCAGATTTGGTGCAGATAATTGTCTTTGATGAAGGGTCAGAACATCTTTTTGAGCAGAGATCTCCTGGCTGGAATGCTCGAGATGTTGCACTTATTCGTGCACAAATTCAGCAAGTCGATTTTGCGGCAGTGGGTTTTGCGCCCAGTGCTGACATAGCGCGCCAAATTGAATCTGGCAATATAAAGTTTCGAGCCTCAAAGAGTCGAGTAAATGTCGAGAGTTTTCAACAGGAGTTTCAGGAGTTACTACCCGGCAGGATCATTCCTGGGATTCGTTCTGCACTCAAGAATGGTCCAGTTCTCTTCCTTGCTTCAAGAAAGGGTTACTCTCAAGCGATTTCATGTGCGAAGTGCAGGAATCTCTCACTGTGTACTTGCGGTGCTCGATTACTCAAGAAATCAGCAACAGCATCCATTGAGTGTTCACTTTGTGATAAAAAGTATCCAGATTGGATTTGTACTTGGTGTTCTGGCAAGGTTCCTTATCTGCTTTCACGTGGAACAACGAGATATGCACAGGAAATCGGACGAGCTTTTCCGGGAGTTCAGGTCTCCCTGTCGGAAGGTGAAGCGATCCTTGATGATTTCGCGATAACGCAAGGTCTAGTTATAGCAACGCCTGGAAGCGCGCCCTTTGTAGATGGAGGATACTCAGCAGTGGTTGTTCTTGATGCTGATGGATTTCTCAACGAATCTGATCTTAAATCGCTTGAGAGAGCACAACAATTAATCTTCTCTCAAGCTAGTTTTCTTTCAAAAGATGGAAAGGTGCTTCTGGTAATTTCTCACTCAAGCCCGATTATCGGAGCGCTTGCGGCGTGGAAGCCAAGCCTTCTTGCACATAGAGAACTGGAAGAGAGAAGAGAAGCTCATCTTCCACCTTATGCGAAGGCTGTCTCAGTAGATGTTGCAGCGAGTGAATCGCAGATATTGATCCGTGGTTTTCAAGCGGCTAAAGATGATGGTCGACTACCCAAGGAACTTCGCATTCTTGGTCCTATTGCCTTGAAGGGTGAGATGCAGAGGATTGTATTTGTACAGTGCCACTGAAACTTTAGGTGCTGATCGTGAAGAAACAATCGATGATTTACACAC
>CAIMCU010000194.1 GCA_903839585.1 uncultured Actinomycetes bacterium
GATGCTGCCAAAGCATCGCGCCACCATTGGCTGGATCAAAAAGGTGGCTTCCATAAAGTCGATCAGACTCAAGTCCAAGCAACGCTGCCGCTAGTGGAGGGAAGGCCAAAAGCACGAGGATTGAGGTAAGTAAAACGTTCCAAGAAAAGATTGACATGCGAAACATCGTCATACCGGGAGCGCGCATTGTAAATATTGTTGTAATGAAATTAACGCCGCCAAGAATTGTTCCCAGACCGGAGATTGTTAATCCGATAACCCAGAGATCGCCACCAATGCCAGGAGAGTAGGTGGAGTTTGCCAGAGGAGCATAGGCGGTCCATCCAAATGAAGCCGCTCCTCCAGGAGATAAGAATCCAGCTACGGCCATGAGAGAACCGAAGAAGTAGAGCCAGTATGAAAGCATATTTAAACGTGGGAAGGCGACGTCTGCAGCACCGATTTGAAGCGGCATGATTACATTTGCAAAGCCCACGAACAACGGCGTTGCAAACATTAAGAGCATGATCGTGCCGTGCATAGTGAAGACCTGGTTGTACTGCTCAGTACTTATAAACTGAAGTCCTGGACGTGAAAGTTCTACGCGAAGAACTAAAGCCAATAAACCACCAACCATAAACCAGGCAAAGGATGTCATTAGGTACAGATACCCGATCGTCTTGTGATCGGTTGAGGTTATCCATTTAACAAAGTTCTTACCCTTGCTAGCGGGTGCAACTCCCGGAACCGTAATTGTTGGGCGCTCTGCATATGTTGTCATGCGGTACTCGCTTTCAGGTCCTCGATGTATTGCTTGTACTCAGCCGAAGTTACGACCTTAACGTTGAAGAGCATCTGGCTATGGTTTCGCCCGCAGTGCATATTGCATCGCCCTGGATACTCCCCCACTTTGTTCGCTGTGAACTCAATCTTGTTTGTATAACCAGGAAGGTTCATCTTTTGAATCATGAAAGCCGGGATAAAGAAGGTGTGAACGACATCGTTAGCGGTAATCGTGTAACGAACCTTTTCTCCGACAGGAATAACAAGAGTTGGTCGGTTTGCTGGAGTTCCAGTTATCACGGCTTTAGGTCCTGCTTCAGGATAGGTGAACTGCCATGACCATTGGAAGCCTTCAACACCAATTTCATGTGCTGGTGCTGTAGTTGTTTCAACAATCTTTGTCTCTTTTTGCACGGTGTAGAAGAATAAAACTGCGACGATGAGGAATGGGATTAAGGTGTAAAGAATCTCAACCGGGACGTTGTACTGAGTTTGCTTAGGGAACTCGCCCTTGCTCTCCTTGGCGCGGTGAAAAACCGCTGGCCACAGGATGAGAATTAATGTGAAAACACCAACTACTCCAGCAGCGATCCAAGCTCCCTGCCAAAGTGGGAGCGTAATGTCGTTAACACTAGATAAGCCTTCTTCATATCCCAGCCCTGAAACCTTTGAACATCCCGACAAAAGCACAGATACAGGAGCGATCAAAACCCAGAGGAGTACTCGACGAGCCTTGCCCACCTTGTGGGTTTTTGAGGCTTTGAAAGACATAGGGTTAAGGATAGTCATCGAACTCGCCGTCACCGACATGAGGCGATAGCGTTAGCCGGGTGGTTCGTGTCACAAGCAACTTTGCAGCAGAGAGCCCTCTCCACCCCAAGGCCAGAGAGGCATTTCTTGCCGCCCTCGATGCCGGTTGGGCAGATCCTCGAAAGGTTTCACAGGCTGCAGACAAGGCGGCAATCCTCAAAGGCCACGCGATTGAATCCATCGCCAGCGGTTTAGGGGTTCGGGTAGAGCAGGTAGAGATTCTTGGCGAGCCCTGTCTTGGTCACTATCTGGCTCTCGGAGGTCTCTTAACCCCCGATGCAACCCTTGTTTACGGGGCAGCAGATCGCAGCGAGGTCATCGCTGTAGCGCGATCACATAACGGTCCAGTTCAAGAGCTCCCAGTTGATGGCGATGGTCAAATGATCTCGATGCAACCACTTCCGAAAAAGAGTGTCTTAGCTTTTCAATTAGCAAATATAGAAACGGGGGTAATCCAGCAACGCACCATCCCGGCTGATTTCATGGCTGTTGATGCAACCGCTAGCGGACCTCGAACACCACTTCCTGAAGGTTGGAGCACTGCGATCTTCGATGCAAAATCTTGGCAAGGTCCTGCTGGACTCGGTGTACTTGCAATCGCAGATAACAAGCGATGGCGTTCGCCTTTGCCACACATCTCAAGTATTCGAGTGCCCTACAGCCACTCCCTGCCTTTGCTCATGTGCGCAGCGGTAAGTCTTGAGGCCTTTAACAAGGATGAGTCACACATTAGACAACTGAATTCGCTAATGCGATCCCTACTTTCCTCTGCGACTATTGCAGGTCGACTAGAACAATCTCTGCCACATCTTCTCTCTCTTTGCTTTGAACGTTGCGATGGTGAGGAGCTACTACGTATGCTCAAAATTGAGGGCTTCTCTGCCGACTCTGGTTCAGCATGTACAGCCATGGACCTTGCACCAAGCCACGTGCTATCGGCTATGGGATTGCCTACACAGGGAAATGTTCGCGTAGCAATTCATCCGGATACCACAGCAGTTGATGTGAGCGCCTTTGCCGACAAACTTCTTAAGGCCGTCGAAAAGATGCAGGGGCAGTTAACTAGGTAGAAGTCCAGAGATTTCGCTAGCTGCGCCTTCACCAAAGGCTTCTGCGAATCGATCAATGAACTCACTTTTTACGTAGTGGTACTCCTGCGTTCCCTTTGTTTCTATGACATAGGTTGCAAGCATTGAGCCGATCTGACCGCAGCGTTCATGTGAAACCCCCCAGGAAAGTCCGGCGATAAATCCAGCACGAAAAGCGTCACCAACACCTGTGGGATCTATCTTAGATTTCTCTTTCGCACAACCAATCAAGACTGGATCGACGCCCTTGCTCTCTATCTTTGCGCCCTGTGACCCAAGTGTGACAACACGGTACTTAACCCGTTCAAGAATCTCTAAGTCGCTCCAACCTGTCTTTTGAATAGCAAGGGCGAGTTCATACTCATTAAGGAAGAGATATGTAGCTCCATCAATTAAGCGGCGGATTTGATCACCGCTCATGTATGCAAGTTGCTGAGAAGGGTCAGCGGCGATTGCTACTCCCTGACTAATAGCGGTTTCGGTGTGACGGAGCATCGCCTCAGGATCATCTGGTGAAACTATTAAGAGATCGAACTTGCCAATCTTATTCATTATTGGCATTAACTCGATATCGCGAGCTAATGACATAGCACCCGGAAAAAAGGATGCGATCTGATTGAGTTCGGTATCTGTAGTAACGACAAAATGCGCGGTGTGTAGTGACTCTGAAATGACTACGTGTGAGGTGTCAACACCGTGACGCGATAGCCACGCGTCGTAATCTGAGAAGTCCATGCCTGCTGCTGCGATAAGGGTTGGGTTGATTCCAAGCACCCCTAGACCGAAGGCGATATTTGCTCCGGTTCCACCCCTGCGCACCTCAAGGTCATCAACTAAGAAGGACAGGGAGATTTTTTCAAGCGATGAGGTTACGAATGAATCCGTAAACTTTCCGGAGAAGGTCATCAAATGATCAAGACCGATTGATCCCGCTACGCCTATCTTCATAGGCAAAACCTAGAGTATCTAGGGCTTATTTCAGGTTAATTGAATGAGTCGCCACATGCACATGAACCTTGTGCATTTGGGTTATCAATCGTAAATCCCTGCTTTTCAATTGTGTCAACGAAGTCGATACTCGCCCCGGCTAAATACGGATCGCTCATCTTGTCGGTAACTACCTTAACCGCGCCAAATGTACGGGTTACATCTCCTTCTTGATCACGATCATCGAAGTAGAGCTGGTAACGAAGACCTGAACATCCACCTGGTTGTACGGCTACACGAAGGTAAAGGTCGTCGCGACCCTCCTGCGCTAGAAGCGCTGCGACCTTAGCTGCAGCAACATCAGTAAGAAGGATTCCGGTTGCGGTTGTCGTTGTCTCTGTAGTCATGGGGAAAGAGTACTAGGTGGTTAAAAGGGTTGCGACACGAAGTTCAGAGGACACGAGGAGGCAATATAGGTAAGAATATGGCCATGTCACTGACTGACCTCTTGCTTCTCGGAAATGGTCGAGATCTATCTTCAGAGCGTGGAGTCTCATGTACAGGTGAGCTACCAGAAGCTAGCGATCCAACCCTTGTCGAGCGCGCCAAGGTGGCCAGGGCCGCACTCGGTGACCGGGCCTTAGTTCTGGGACACCATTACCAACGCGATGAAGTGATCGATTTTGCAGATATCACCGGAGACTCATTTAAGTTGGCGCAATCGGCCGCTGCTCAAAGCTCAGCTGAATACATAATCTTCTGCGGAGTTCACTTCATGGCTGAAAGCGCAGATATTCTTACTAGTTCAAAGCAGAAGGTAATCCTTCCCGACTTAGCTGCTGGATGTTCTATGGCGGATATGGCTACCGCCAATCAAGTCGAAAAGTGCTGGCAAGAGTTAACTGAGGTTGGAGTTGCAGACAGAACAATTCCAGTGACGTATATGAACTCATCAGCTGCTATTAAGAGTTTTACCGGTGAGCACGGTGGAACTATCTGCACCTCATCAAATGCACAGAAGACCATGGAATGGGCTTTTACCCAAGGAGAAAAGATTCTCTTTCTTCCCGATCAACACTTAGGCAGGAATACAGCTGTCCAATCATTAGGTCTATCACTAGATGATTGCGTTTTATGGAACCCCTGGAAGCCGATGGGTGGATTAACCCGTGAGGCGATACAAGCCGCCAAGGTCATACTGTGGCGAGGACACTGCTCCGTGCATGGAAAGTTTACAAAGCAGTCAATCGACGAGGTAAGGCTACGAGTTCCAGGTATCCAGGTACTCGTACACCCCGAGTGTCAGCACGAAGTTATTAAGAACGCAGATGTCGTGGGCAGTACCGAACAGATCATTCGCACTGTCAACGCCTCCCCCGCAGGAAGTAAGTGGGCGATTGGTACCGAGCTAAACCTCGTTTCACGATTGGCAAAGAACAATCCTGACAAACAGGTAATTTTCTTAGATAAAGATGTCTGCTACTGCTCGACAATGAACCGTATCGATCTGCCTCACCTCGTTTGGGCGATGGAGTCACTTGTATCTGGTCATGTGGTCAATCAAATTAGCGTTGATCCCCGGGTAGCGAAGTTCTCTAGAATCGCCCTAGAGCAGATGCTGGCCCTATAGTTGCGCCATGGTTTCAGACTCAAGTAAAAAAGGCCGTCCAACTCCAAAGCGCAAGGATGCACAAGCATCGGTCAAAGTTGCCTCGTTAGCTCCTGCATCTACCAAAGCGGAAAAAGCTCGTGCCCGTGCTGCAGCTCGCGCAAATCGCCTTGCTGTAAGAGAGGCTCAACTTCGCGGTGATGAGAGCGCACTACTTCCACGCGATCGTGGTCCTGAGCGTCGTTTTGTTCGAAACTATGTAGATTCACGGAAATCAATCGCAGAGTTTCTAATGCCCACAACCTTTGTTGTTCTAATTCTTTCCTTGATTCCTATTCCAGCGATTATGGCCTTTGGAACCATTTTGATGTACACGCTTCTTGTCTTTGCAATCATTGAGGGTGTCTTCATGAA
>CAIMCU010000195.1 GCA_903839585.1 uncultured Actinomycetes bacterium
CGAATCCAAGTCAGGGAGCACAGTAAAGAGATTTACTTCGTCTCAAATAGTCGAAAGGAAAACTATGGCGCTCTTTAAACTCCACGTTGCGATTCCAGATCGCCCCGGTTCTCTTGGAACTATCGCCTCTGCAATCGGCGCAGCTGGTGGAGATATCCGCGGCCTTGTCGTCATTAAAGCTGAAGATGGCCGAGGATTTGATGAGATTACAGTTGCCGTTCCCGGCAGCGATCCACGCGACTTAGTTGATGTTCTCAACGCAATCGGTGGCGTAGAAGTAATCTCTATAACACCTGCCCAGTAATTTAAAGCTTTACCTGGCGCAGCTGCTCAGCTGATTGTTCTGGACGTAGATCCATAATAAATGCGCCCATACTCGACTCACTTCCTGCCAAGTACTTTAACTTTCCTGGTGCACGCCTAACGCTTGTTATCTGCCAATGTAGACGTAGTAAGTCACGACCTTCACGCACGGGTGCTTGATGCCACGTTGCGATGTAAGCCATTTCAATTCCAAAAACACCATCTAGTCTGCGCGTAATTTCAAGTGCGATAGAAGGAAAGGCAGCACTTGCCTCATCACTGAGTTCGGAGAGATCTGCAACGGGAGTGAGGGGGGCAAGGTGAATCTCAAAGGAGTATCGAGCTGCGTATGGGACAAATGCGATCCAATGCTCATTCTTTGCAATTACTCTTTCGCCGTCTCGGATTTCACGAGCTACAACATCATCAAAGAGAACCTTGCCAGTTGAAAGGTTGTAATCCTGTGCAGCTGAAAGCATCTTCTCAACCCGTGCAGGGATGTATGAGTATGCATAGATTTGAGAGTGTGGATGCGAGAGCGTTACACCGACCTCTTCACCTCGATTTTCAAAGGGTGCGATGTGCTCGATATACGGCAGCTTGGAAAGCTCGCGGGTGCGATCCTTCCAAGCTTCAAGCAGAGTAAGAACCTGTCGCTCTGAGAGATCCTTAAATGATCCCCCATGCGAATCTGTAAAGCAGATGACTTCACACTTTCCTGCTGCGGTTCCTGCATCTGTATCTGGACCAACTAAATCAGGAAGAGCCCAATCACCAATAGGGGCGCGAAGTGCAGGGGAGCGGTTGTCAAAGACTACGACCTCATAATTTGAATCCGGTATCTCTGTAAGTAGCTCTGAGGTAGTTGGACACAGTGGACACAACTCTTTAGGTGGAAGAAATACTCGGCTCTGTCGATGCGAGGCCATGACTACCCACTCATTTACCAGTGGATCTAAGCGAAGCTCACCAATACCTGGCTGCTCCTCTTTTTCACGGAGATCTTTCGCACTTCGAACTTGGCCCTTTGAGTCGTAGTACCGGATTGTGCGTCCATCAGACATCTCTAAATCGGAGCGAACAACACCCGAACCAAGATTTTGCGACTTCATAATTGTTGAAGTCTACCGGCTAATTCTTTATCTGATTCTTACAGCCATCAACGACTGGCTTCTTTGTTGGGGAGGGTTTAGGCGTAGCGGTAGGAGTTGGCGTTTGTGTCACTTCAGGCGCAGGTGCAATGACCAGTGAGACTGGAACTCTGCTTTGTGCATGTGTTCCCGTTGCATCAACAAAGCCAACCTCACCTTGCCATGTACCGGCTGGGATTCCCTTAATTGAAAGTTTCCATGAACCACTCGAAGCTCTTTCTACAACCTGCTTTGGAGCAGGTGAGATTGGATTAAGCGGACTTGGATAGAAGCGCACAGTACCTGTTACAACTGGTTTTCCATCTGGACGAAAGACATCAACTAACGCTGTAGTTGATTTATCGGCGGTCGTTGATTTTAAAGCCTTAAGAACGATTTGGCTTAGCTCATTCTTTGGCATTTGATCTGCAGGCTCTGGTATCCACGTACCCTTAATCAAGTTAAGAAATGCATCGACTTCGCCGCGGAAGATATTTAGGTCGAGGCGACTTCCCGGAACACCGTACTTTGGCGCGATTCCGCACGAGGTGTACTGCCAAACAGTCCATGTAGATGAACAGTTTGCAGTTGTCCACGAGTGGACAAAACATCCTCCTGGTTTAATCCCAGGCTGTGCAAGTGGATCCTTTGGATCAATCCCGTACTGCGCTAACCACAATGGGTACTGTCGAAGCTCATCATCTCGGACCATCGCACCCTCAAGGAAGGATGGATATGAGTAAAGAATCGGCGTACGGCCTGTCTTTTCCTTTACGGTAGCTAGGAAGGTTTTCGCCCACAAAGTGATCAACTTCTTTGATGCGTACTTCTTGCAGTTCGCTGTTGTGCCTACGACACAGTTATTCTCAAGATCTAACGCATAGGGAAGATCTCTTTCGGTATATCCGCCTAGAGCAGCTAAACGCCAAATGACCTTTTGAGCCTGAGCTTGCGCATCATCTATATATGTTTGCGTAGAGCTCGAGTTTGGCATCACTGCGTAGTGGTAAAAACCTGTATAGATTCCTGCAGCTTGTGCTGCATGACGATCCATGGCTAGATACTTCACGGCAAGTGCATCTGCGTCATCGCGAGTATCTGAGGCTTTAATCATGACAAATCGCAGACCAGCTTTGTGCATCTTCACAAAGTCAATCGTCTGATCATTGGGGTGTTGCCATCGACTGATGTCAGCCCCATGGATGCGTCCACCCGGTCCTATTTTTTCAATGACAGCGGCGGTGTTCTCACTGATACTTGGGGCTGGCTTGATAGTTATCGTTTTAGCTTTTGAGTACAGAACCTTTTTTCCCGAGTTAACAGCAGCTCTGTAGGTGTACTTACCCTCTTGACCAGTGGCCGTTGCAACAACCTTCCAGGTACCAATCTTTGCTGTCTTTGTAATAAACCGTGTGCTCTTCCACTTGCCATCAAGGAGAATCTGAATGGTGACTTTGTAGCCGGCTTTTGCAGGTTTAGTAGTTCCAAAAATTGTCACAATGGGATCGCCCGCACCAGGGGTCTGGGTGAGTGACATTGTTACTGAATTAGCAGCTTGAGATGGGGCGGCACCTGTAAATGTAAAGAGTGCAATCGCGATTGAGAGAGTTACGCTGACTCTTTTCATGAGAGCTCTTCGATCTCTAGATTGGCTCCAGTTACCTCAAAAATTGCCCTTTGAAGTATCTGCGTATGTCGAGCACGGGCATCGGTGTACTCGTGGACGGTTCCAAACTTTCGAGCATCTGAAAAATCTAGGGTTAAGAGACCATTTTCTAAGTTTGCTAAGCGCGCATCAAAAAAAGCGATCCAGACAACACGGTCTCGGCTTTCAACTAGATCTAAAACTGCGTTCCAGTGGTTGCGAAGTTGATCGAGAGTGAGCGTTGTGGGCACAGGGAGACTTTACCTGCTACCGCGTAATTACTGACGGTTAAGAGCTCCGAGCCACTTGAAGTATTCACCGGTAATGAGCACACGGAGATTGTGAGTGTGGTCCTGTTCTATGTGAAAGTTCTGTGCAATTCTGGCCACGATCTGTTCAACGGATTTTTCACTAACAAACCTGACCTTTGCTATCTCTGCATTGCTTAGCCCTCTAGCCAGCAGGCGCAGAGTATCCATCTGAATATTGGTGAACTCACTTAATGCGGTCTCAAAAGCGCTTTCATGAAGAGAGCCATGGTTATCAACCCATGATGATTTGCTTTTATCATGTGCAGCAATGAGGGAGTGAGAGATTGCAAAGCTAACAACGGAGAGATCTGCAACGGTTTTTTTCAGAACTATCTGCGCACCGACAGGAATCTGATCATGTGTTAACCCCATAAGGCGAAGATCGGGGCATGCGGTCATCAAGACAACACCTAGCCCAGGGTTGATCTTTCTAAACTTTACGATGAGTGCGAGTGCATCTATCCCTGAGAACTGTAGATCGACAAGGAAAACACTAGGAGTCAGAAAGCGAAAGAGATTATCGGCGATTGCAGATGAGTTAGCTTCGCCTACAACGTTGACACTATTGAGGCGAAGCGATGCGCTTAAGGTTGCTAACTCAAATGCATCATTGCTAGCTACAAGAACTGTAGGTGGTGCTTCAACGGTTTCCACACTCAACGGTAAACCGCGAGATAGATGTAAAGCCAGCGTTGCTAGGGCAACCCCTAGCGCGTTCTGTTAGTGCCAACACTCAATACTTTTTGCCATGTACCCGACTCGATAGAGCGTTTAGCTACCGCAGTAATCTCGGCAGCTGAATAACAATCTGATACTGACGGCGCAGTCTGCTTGCG
>CAIMCU010000196.1 GCA_903839585.1 uncultured Actinomycetes bacterium
GGTCGATGTAATTTCGAACCGGCGGTTATAGTCCGCGACCCGCACGCAGCCAGCGAGCGGTTGACTCAGTGAAACTCTGAGACCGACGGTTAAAGTCCGGATGAGAGATAACAAGGCGTAGCGCACGGTGCTTGGCGTTCTCTTTTGCCACGCATCTGCTCTGGCTTTGCACCACCCCGATAACTCGTATCTAGAGTGAAGGGGAGTGCGATGAATACAGATCAGTTAATGCTCAGCGCTATCTCCCTTTCTGAAAAAGCTTTAGGGCGCACTGCACCAAACCCAATCGTTGGAGCCATCGTTGTAGATGCACAGGGCGAAGTTGTTGGTAAAGGCTTTCACAATCGAGTTGCATCAGTTGATCACGCAGAGATAGTTGCACTCAAAGCTGCTGGCGATAAAGCACAGGGTGCAACCCTTGTTGTCACACTCGAGCCATGTAACCATGTTGGAAACACACCATCATGCGCCCAAGCGGTAATCGATGCAGGGATAAAGCAGGTTATCTACGCCGTAAGTGATCCCAATCCAATTGCAGCAGGTGGTGCGAAGAGTTTGGCCGCAGCAGGTGTTGAGGTTACTGCAGGAGTTTGCAAAGAGGAGGCGGCTTTTTCAAACCGAGCATGGCTTACCAAGGTTTCCCAAAAGCGTCCTTACTTCATCTGGAAGATCGCATCCACCTTAGATGGCAAGGTTGCAGCGGTTGATGGAAGTTCAAAGTGGATTACCGGTGAGGCTGCACGGACAGATGTTCAACTACTTCGTCGCCACAGCGATGCGATATTGGTGGGAACAAATACCGTTGTAGTCGATAACCCACACCTTGTGCCGCGCGGAAGTTTTGATGGATATGCAGGTAATCCACTACGGGTTGTCTGTGGCGATAGAGAGTTAGATGCAAGCTCACACATCTTTGATAACACTGCTCCAACTGTGCATATAAAGAGCAAGGATTTAAGCGAGTTGATAGCTGAGTTAAACCCGAGAGATATCAACCAGGTGTTGGTTGAAGCAGGCCCTACCTTGGGTAGTGCGATGCTCTTGGCAGGTTTAATCGATGAGATTGTCATCTACCTTGCACCCTCACTTCTTGGAAGTGGCAAGAACTTCATTGCAGATTTGGGTATTTCAGGCGTTGCAGATGCAGCAAAGTTAAAGCTAGTAGAGGTTGAAAGAGTTGGCGATGACATCAAGGCGCGTTACCTAGTTAAGGGAGATCGCTAATGTTTACAGGTTTAGTAGAAGCACTCGGAAAAGTAATAAAGATTGAAAGGAGCGAGAGCTCTGCAATCTTTACTATTGATGGTGGCTCACTTATCTCTCAAGTTAAGCTGGGGGACTCTGTAGCTGTTAACGGCGTCTGCTTGACCGCAACCTCAGTTACCCCAACTACCTTTACCGCAGATGTCATGGTTCAAACCTTGAGCTTGACCTCTCTCTCGCAGCTTGGCGTGGAAAGCCCAGTAAACCTTGAGCTAGCCACCGTTGTTGATGGGCGCATGGGCGGGCATATCGTTCAAGGACATGTTGATGGAGTAGCAAAGGTAGTTTCACTTACCCCAGGGGATAAGTGGGCGCGCTTTGATATCGAGATTCCTGATCACTTAGGTAAGTACATCGTTAACCAAGGCTCAATCGCCGTAGATGGCGTCTCATTAACAGTCGGTGAGATCGATGATGCTAAAAATGTGGTGACCCTATGGTTGATCCCAGAGACACTTGAGCGGACAAACCTTTCTGCAAAAAAGAGCGGGGATTTAGTCAACATCGAGGTCGATATTCTCGCAAAGTACGTCGAGCGGATTATGTTAAAGAGCAAAGGTGGCGCAGATGAGTAACCTGCAGGATGCGCTAGCTGCCTATAAAGCGGGAGAGCTTCTTATCGTTGTCGATGATGAGAACCGTGAAAACGAGGGCGACTTAATGATGTTGGCCGAGGCTGCAACACCACAAAAGGTTGCCTTCATGGTTAAGCACACAACTGGAATTCTCTGTGTTGCGATGACCCGTGCCCGAGCACGTGAGCTCAAGCTTCCGCTAATGGTTGAGAACAACCAGGATGCACGCCGCACCGCATTTACCGTCAGCGTTGATTTTAAGGATGGCTTAACGACAGGTGTTAGTGCCACCGAGCGCTCTGCAACGGTGAGAGCCCTTGCAAACACCGACAGCGTTGCAGAGGATTTCATCAGACCTGGCCACGTCTTTCCACTCATCTCACGCAGCGGTGGATTACAGGAGCGATCCGGGCACACCGAAGCAGGTGTTGCACTTTCGCAAGCGGTCGGTGGGCAGAGCCTTTCACTTCTCTCTGAGATCGTGCGATCAGATGGCGAGATGGCGCGTATGCCTGATTTGGAGATCTTTGCTAAAGAGCACGGGTTGCATCTAATAACCGTTGCTCAGTTAAGTGAGTATGTAAGTGCTCAGCCTGCGCTGTTGCCACACAAGATAAAGCCGTTTGATTTTGATTGGGCACAGCTTCCTCTTCGAGATGGTGCTTGGGAGGTTGCAACCTATAGCGGAGTCAATCAACGCGAACACGTTGTACTCAAATTTGGGAAAGCGGATAAAACCCCTTTGGTGCGCATTCATAGCGAGTGCTTTACAGGAGATGTTGTTCATTCGCAGCGCTGCGATTGTGGCGAGCAGTTAGAGCGCTCTATCCACGCAATCGCCGAGTACGGATTTGGTTACATCATCTACCTTCGCGACCACGAGGGCCGCGGTATTGGTCTGAGTGAAAAGATTAAGGCGTA
>CAIMCU010000197.1 GCA_903839585.1 uncultured Actinomycetes bacterium
GGGCTAAAGTTAAAGCCGCTGACGCTCTCTAAGGCTGAGCCATGGCCTGGTTACTGGGTGATGGCGTTAGGCAGCGCTGATGGGTATGAGGGTTCGGTCTCCTTTGGTTCAGTGCTCAATACGACCGATACTGAAATCTTAATTACAGCGAATGCATCCCATGGCAATAGCGGTGGGCCCTTGATAGATAACGAGGGTAAAGTTATTGGCACTACTAGCTGGGGTCATAAGAAGGAGCAGTACAACGGGGCTATGTCGCTTAATGCGATGTGCGCAAAGATCCTAAAGTGCGACGGTAAGTACTACTGGGAGCGGGATTAACCAGCCAAGGGTAGGTAAATCCTCTAACCTCTAGGTGTGAGCTTTAGGACGGCAACCTCAGTCATCGGTGTTTTGTTGGTGCTTGTCTATGTCGTTGGCTCTGGGCTTTGGGTTAACACAGGTGATAGTTGGTATGGCAATCTCAATAGGCCATCGTGGCAGCCACCTAGTTTTATCTTCGGGCTAATCTGGCCATACAACTTCATAGTGCTGGGTATTGCGGCGTATGCGGTTAGTCAACGAGCAAGTAAGCCAATTGCGATGACATACATGCTCTTCTTTGCTCTCTCAGTATTTACTGCTCTGTTGTGGGCGTATCAGTTCTACCGTCCCCACAACTTCACCGTTGCAGCTATCGCGCTTACATCAACGGCGGTGCTAACGGTTCCCATGAGCGTTATCTTGTTTACGATTTCACTGCCTTTGGCGTTAGCTGTTGTGCCGTATCAGGTGTGGGTAGCGGTGGCCGCCTCTTTGAGTTGGGGTTATCGCGCGTTGAATTAGGAGCTCGCTAAGCAATGCCTTGAATAGTTTCGACGTTGTCACCCACGCAAATCCTAAAGTTCGCATGTTTATGAATCACAGGAACTGTCAGAGGTTTAAGTCCCTCAATAATCGAGCCTTTATCGACATTGAATTCAACTTCACCCTTGTGAACGTAGAAATTACCCATATCTAGAATTGTTGGACGCACAATATTGAGATCATGTCGATCTGGTTCTGTGCCTGCGGGAAAAATCACTCGACGTGGTGTCAACCAATTTGCGCCTTTGCCAACGGGTTGTTCGATGCCAGAGCCATCGTCCATGACCAATGAAAGATCAAAGTCCTTTGACTTCACACGGCAATGTGAATCTTCGGTAGAGGTTTGATCCCACGATCTACCCTTCAGGGTGATCTCTGATCTAATCAATGGCCAGCCGAAGATCTCGCGACCCCATCCAATGTATATATCGTCATCGGTCCACATAAATGCCGAGAATTCGCCATCTACATCAGCAATGCTTCCCTTGAAAGCCACAACAGCCTCCTTAAAAGATCCACCCATCTTCGACTTAAACGCTGGGCTTCCATCACGTGGCTCAAAATTAATGTCATAAAAGCGCAGGCGGGTTATCACTCCCTTGTCACCACTAACGCTCTTAAATGCTGGGCTGACTAACTTCGAGACGATATCAGCATCGACTTCAAACCAAGCTGTAATTGAGGTACCTGACAGGATCCAGGGTGGATCGGCCCATAAATGTTGGGGAGCCGGCCAAGGATGTGGGAAGTGCAGTTTTTCTGTCATTGCGTATCTCCTTTAACGGCTTACTGATGGGATAGAACGGCGGCAAGAAACTTCTTTGTATTCTCATTTTGTGGATTCTCAAAGAGTTGCTCAGAAGGTGCATCTTCTGCGATTACTCCCTCATGCATAAAGACCGCTCTCTTAGCGACATGGCGCGCAAATCCCATCTCATGAGTGACAACAATTAGAGTAATTCCATCTTTACTGACGTCACTAATTACACGCAAAACATCATTTGTCATCTGAGGGTCTAGTGAAGATGTGACTTCATCCAGTAGCAGCACTCTCGGATCCATAGCTAGCGTGCGAGCAATAGCAACTCTTTGTTGCTGCCCTCCCGATAACTGAAGTGGACGAGACTCGGCTTTTTCACTAAGACCAACTCGATCAAGCAGGGAGCGCGCACGCTCTCGAGCCTCTTCCTCTCCTCGACCAAGAACCTTAATTTGAGCAACGCAAACATTCTCCATGACCGTCATGTGAGGGAAGAGATTGAACTGTTGGAAAACTATTCCTATCGATTGACGAATCTTGGCAATGTCTTTAGAGAGCGAGCCACGGTTATTCTCAGGATCTTGGATCGCTAATCCGCCTACTTCAATCTTGCCTTTCTGGATGACTTCCAATCCATTCACACACCGCAAAAGTGTGGTCTTTCCAGAACCGCTTTGCCCAAGAAGGGCTAAAACTTCGCCTGAGGCGATTGAAAGGTTGACCCCTTGCAGCACTTGGACCCCTGAGAAATCTTTATAGACATCTTTGAAGAGAACTTCTCCACTTTTCATGATGCTTTCAGTACTCATGCCTTGGTTCCTCCCCATGGGCCTACCGCGAAGAAGTTCTTCTTTTTGTTTGCTGGGCCAGAACCATAACCAAGTTCTCTCTCAAATTTAGCTTCGAGCCTGCGAGCCAGAATTGTTAGTGGGAAACACACGCAGAAATATAGAAACGCAATTTCAGTCAGAATCGTAAAGTATTTGAATGTTTGTGAAGCCAGAATTAAACCTCTAAACATAATCTCTTGAATCGTGATGATCGAGAGTAACGAAGTGTCTTTGATCAGGCTAAGAAGATAATTAACCGTTGGAGGTAAGGCCACTCGTGCCGCTTGCGGAATAATCACAAGTCTTCGAGCTTGGCTAGGTGACATTCCAAGAGACAGCGCTGCTTCAATTTGAGTTTTTGCTACAGAGTTAATCGCCGCACGGAAAACCTCTGAAAGATAGGCGGTGTAAATAATCGTAAAGCCAACAATGCCGGCGACTAAAGCTTGAAGCGTAATTCCAAAAATTGGTAGAACGTAGAAAATATAGTAAAGCTGTACAAGAGCTGGGGTACATCTAATGAATTCGACATAAGCGAGTACTGGTCCGCGAACAGATCTAAACCTAGAAACTCTCATAAACGCTACGAAAATACCGGCAATAACCGATAAGACAATTACGACGGCTGAAATACCTAAAGAGTAGGCAAGACCATGAAGCAATGTTGGAAGAAACTCTACGAGATCCGACCATGTCATCTTATCCATGTTCTTGCCTACCCTTCATTAGTTAGTACTTTCTTACACTAGGTACAAGGGTTATGTCTGTCTTTAAGCAACGAGCCTTAGAGACATTGAGCGATGCCGTCTTTTGTGAAGCTCGTTGGAGCGTCACAAGTGACGTAGGCAGATGCTGGCATTCCATACTTGAGAAGGATCGCCTTAAGCTTGCCATTTGTGCGCATGATCTTGAGTTGATCATTTACAGCCTTTACCCATTCGGTATCGCCTGTGCGCATTACGATGCTGCTGATTCCTACAGCCTTGCCTGTCCACTCCTTAACAAGAGTGATCTTTGGTTGTGGCTGCAGCTTGAAGTCGTATGCGCCCTGAAGCTCATCAACCATGCCTGCATCAATTCGACCTGTTGAAAGTGCACGATACAAATCTGAGTACTTTGTAAATGGGACATATGTAGCTCCCTTAACGCCTCCGATTACCTGATCATCGGTTGAACCAATAATTCCACC